>NZ_NQYG01000089.1:4191-17526 GCF_002878485.1 Pseudomonas sp. AD21 | reverse complement strand
GCGTCACGGGCTGCATTCCCACGCGGAGCGTGGGAACGATCACTCAACGAAAAGAAGAACAGCATGCGCACACTACAGATTGAACCGCTGACCAAAGAAGCCTTCGCCCCCTTCGGTGACGTCATCGAAACCGAGGGCAGCGATCACTTCATGATCAACAACGGTTCGACCATGCGCTTCCATAAACTGGCGACGGTCGAAACCGCTACGCCTGAGGACAACGCGATCATCAGCATCTTCCGCGCCGACGCGCAGGACATGCCGCTGACCGTGAGCATGCTGGAACGCCATCCGCTGGGTAGCCAGGCTTTCATTCCGCTGCTCGGCAACCCCTTTCTGATCGTGGTCGCGCCACTTGGCGATGTACCTGTATCAGGCTTGGTCCGCGCCTTCGTCACCAACGGCAGGCAGGGCATCAATTACCATCGCGGCGTCTGGCACCACCCGGTGCTGACGATCGAAAAGCGGGATGACTTCCTGGTGGTTGATCGCAGTGGCACAGGCAATAACTGCGATGAGCATTTTTTCAAAGAGGATGAGCGTTTGATCCTCGCCCCCCACCAATAAGAGAAGGTCTGATCACTCGACAACAAGAGTGACAGGCGAGAGGTAAAGACTGTGGAAGCACATCTGTTGGAATGGCTGAACCTGAGCGTGCGCTGGGTTCACATGATCACTGGCGTGGCCTGGATCGGCGCGTCGTTCTACTTTGTCTGGCTGGAGAACAACCTCAACCGCGTCAACCCGAAAACCGGTCTGGCCGGTGATCTGTGGGCGATCCACGGCGGCGGTATCTATCACCTGGAAAAATACAAACTGGCCCCACCGTCGATGCCGGAGAACCTGCACTGGTTCAAATGGGAAGCCTACTTCACCTGGATGTCGGGGATCGCGCTGCTGTGCGTGGTGTTCTACTCCAATCCAACGCTCTACCTGCTGGCTCCGGGCAGCACACTGAGCGGCCCTGAAGGCGTGGCCATCGGTATCGGCTCGCTGTTCCTGGGCTGGTTCATCTACTCCTTCCTGTGCGACTCGGCCCTGGGCAAACGCCCTGCTCTGCTGGGTTTCATTCTGTTCGTGCTGATCATCGGCGCGGCGTATGGCTTCAGCAAGGTGTTCAGCGGTCGTGGTGCGTACCTGCACGTCGGCGCAATCATCGGCACCATCATGGTCGGTAACGTGTTCCGCATCATCATGCCGGCGCAGCGTGCACTGGTCGCGGCCATCGCCGAGAACCGCACGCCGGACCCGGCGCTGCCAGCCAAGGGCCTGCTGCGTTCGCGTCACAACAACTACTTCACCCTGCCGGTGCTGTTCATCATGATCAGCAACCACTTCCCGAGCACCTATGGCAGCCAGTACAACTGGTTGATCCTGGCCGGGATCGCAGTGTTGGCGGTGTTGGTTCGTCACTACTTCAACACCCGTCACGACAGCCACAAGTTTGCCTGGACCCTGCCAGTGGCAGCGGTGGGCATGATCACCCTGGCGTACGTCACCGGCCCTGCGCCGATGCCGACCGCGCCGGACGAGGCCAAGGCTCCAGCGAAAATCGAGTACCAACCGCTGCCGGAAACGGCACTGGGCGGTGGCGCGAAACCGGCTGAAGCGGCGGCACCTGCAGCGCCAGCCGCAGCCCCTGCTGCGGCACCCGCGCAAGCGTCCAACGCAGGCCCTGCGTTCGACAAGGTGCACAACGTGATCCAGGAACGCTGCGCGGTCTGCCATTCGGCCAAACCGACCAGCCCGTTGTTCAGCGCGGCGCCCGCCGGTGTGATGTTCGACACCCCCGAGCAGATCCGCCAGAACGCGGCGCGGATCCAGGCGCAAGCCATCACCACGCAGATCATGCCACTGGGCAACATCACCCAGATGACCCAGCAGGAGCGTGACCTGATCGGTGCATGGATCGCCCAGGGAGCGCAGACCAACTAAGCAACAAAGCTTCGCGAGCAGGCTCGCTCCCACAGAGATCGCGCATTACCTGTGGGAGCGAGCCTGCTCGCGAATCGCCTTGACGCGGTTTACCTGATGCAAAGAAACAGCTGTGAGCAACCCGGCAGCTGTTCAATCACAAGAATAAAAAGATCCGAGGTGTTGCATGTCCGAGCTGTCCAAAGCGCGCATCCCCGACGCACCCGCCATTCAGCGTTTGCCCCTTTTGCAACTGATCCTGGTCGGTTTGCAACATGTTCTGCTGATGTACGGTGGTGCCATCGCGGTGCCGCTGATCATTGGACAGGCCGCAGGCCTGAGTCGTGAAGAAATTGCCTTCCTGATCAACGCCGACCTGCTGGTCGCCGGTGTCGCCACCATCGTCCAGTCGCTCGGGATCGGCCCCATGGGTATCCGCATGCCGGTGATGATGGGCGCCAGTTTTGCCGCAGTCGGCAGCATGGTCGCCATGGCCGGCATGCCCGGTATCGGTCTGCAAGGGATCTTCGGTGCAACGATCGCCGCCGGATTCTTCGGCATGCTCATCGCGCCGTTCATGTCCAAGGTCGTGCGCTTCTTCCCGCCGCTGGTGACCGGCACGGTCATCACCTCGATCGGTCTGTCGCTGTTCCCCGTGGCCGTGAATTGGGCGGGTGGCGGTGCCGCCGCTGCGCAATTCGGTTCACCGGTTTATCTGGCCATCGCCGCCCTGGTGCTGGCGACCATTCTTTTGATCCACCGCTTCATGCGCGGTTTCTGGGTCAATATTTCCGTACTGATCGGCATGTGCATCGGCTACGTGCTGTGCGGCGTGATCGGCATGGTCGACCTGAGCGGCATGGCCAACGCGCCATGGATTCAGTTCGTCACTCCGCTGCATTTCGGCATGCCGAAATTCGAACTCGCACCGATCCTGTCGATGTGCCTGGTGGTGGTGATCATTTTCGTCGAGTCCACCGGGATGTTTCTGGCGCTGGGCAAGATCACCGGCCAGGAAGTCTGCCCGCGCATGCTGCGTCGCGGCTTGCTGTGCGATGCCGGCGCCTCGTTCGTTGCCGGTTTCTTCAACACCTTCACCCACTCCTCGTTCGCGCAGAACATCGGCCTGGTGCAGATGACCGGCGTGCGCTGCCGCTCGGTGACCATCGTTGCCGGCGGTCTGCTGATCGTGTTGAGCCTGCTGCCGAAAGCGGCGTTTCTGGTGGCGTCGATTCCGCCAGCAGTGTTGGGCGGTGCGGCGATTGCGATGTTCGGCATGGTGGCCGCGACCGGGATCAAGATCCTCCAGGAAGCCGACATCGGTGACCGGCGTAATCAACTGCTGGTGGCGGTAAGCATCGGCATGGGCCTGATCCCGGTGGTGCGTCCGGAGTTCTTCGCGCACCTGCCGATGTGGATGAGCCCGATCACCCACAGCGGCATCGCCATGGCCACGCTCAGCGCGCTGACGCTGAACCTGCTGTTCAACATTCTTGGTGGCGCCGAACGCGCGACCATCAACGACTGCCACGCACACCAGCACTGACAGCAACAGAAAAATGCCCTTGTGGGAGCGGGCTTGCTCGCGAAAGTGGTGTGTCACTCAGCATTGATGTCGACTGACACGCCCCTTCGCGAGCAAGCCCGCTCCCACAGGGGTCAGCAACACCCTGCCTCAACAATAAAAACAAGAGGGAGCAACAGATGATTCGCACGCAAACCAACGTTCTGTTGAGTGGCGGCCTGCTGGCCGCGAGTCAGGCCATGGCCGGCGATCTATTGCTGTGGCAGACCAACAGCCTGAGCTATCTGTACGGCAAGAACTTCGCGATCAACCCGTCGATCCAGCAGACGATGACGTTCGAGCACGCCGACAAGTGGAAGTACGGCGACAACTTCCTGTTCGTCGACAAGATCTTCTACAACGGTCAGGAAGACCGCAACAAAGGCCCGCACACCTTCTACGGCGAATTCACCCCACGCTTCTCGTTCGGCAAGATCTTCGACCAGAAAATCGAATTCGGCCCGATCAGGGACGTGCTGCTGGCGATGACCTACGAGTACGGCGAAGGTGAAAGCGAGGCCTACCTGATCGGCCCCGGCTTCGACCTGAAAGTACCCGTTTTCAACTACGTGACCCTGAACATCTTCCGGCGCCAGACCGAAGGCCCGCGTCCTGGTGACGGCGTGTGGCAGATCACACCGGGCTGGTCGTACAGCGTTCCCCTGGGCAATTCCGATGTGCTGATCGATGGCTACCTCGATTGGGTCGTCGACAACGACGAGAACTCGCGGGGCACCTACCACGCCAACCTGCATATCAACCCGCAGATCAAATACGACCTGGGCAAAGCCTTGGGCTGGAGCCACAAGCAGTTGTATGTCGGCACCGAATACAGCTACTGGAAAAACAAGTACGGGGTCGAAAGCAGCCACAACCTCGACACCAATCAGAACACCGCCAGCCTGCTGGTGAAGGTGCACTTTTAAGATGGCCCGCAACCGTGCCCCATACCTGTCGTCGGTGCTCTGTTGCGGGGCACTTGAGACCTGGCCGAGGAGTCAGTATTCTCCGCGGCCTCTTGAATTCGGTCTAAAAAAAAGCCCGAACTTAATTCCTGACCAACGGGCCAACTTATCCCGGCCCCGGTCAGTACCGAGGCATCCCGAAAACACGCGCAATCGACTGTTTTTCAGCAGCCGAACGGGCGTTTTTTTGCTTTTCGAAAGCCTTGGCTCAGCTCTTGCTAACAGCATCAAAGCTGACCGGTCGGATGACTTTTGCAGCAACGAAAAAAGGCGCCACACCAGAGCGCCGATCTTAAAAAAATAAACGTGGAACACCTACTTTGGGAGCAACCGAATGAAACGTATGTGCACCAGCCTGATGCTTGCGGGATCGATGTTGGCCGGCGGCCAGGCCATGGCCGAGGGCCTGCTGCAATGGCAGAACAACAGCCTGACCTACCTCTACGGCAAGGACTTCAAGGTCAACCCGGCGATCCAGCAGACCGTCACTTTCGAGCACGCCGACGCCTGGAAATACGGGGATAACTTCCTGTTCGTCGACAAGATCTTCTACAACGGCAAGCCTGACTACAACGTCGGCAACAACACCTATTACGGTGAGTTCCAGCCACGCATCTCGCTGGGCAAGGTGCTGGATCAGAAGATCGAATTCGGCCCGATCAAAGACGTGCTGCTGGCGATGACTTACGAGTTCGGTGAAGGCGACGTCGAGTCGTACCTGATCGGTCCAGGCTTCGACCTGGCGATCCCGGGTTTCGACTACTTCCAGTTGAACTTCTACCAGCGCCATACCGAAGGTTCGCGCCCGGGTGACAACGTCTGGCAAATCACCCCGGTCTGGTCCTACACCATCCCGGTCGGCAGCTCCAACGTGCTGATCGACGGTTACATGGACTGGGTCGTCGACAACGACGTCAACAGCAAAGGTGAATACCACGCCAACCTGCACTTCAACCCACAGGTCAAATACGACTTGGGCAAGGCCCTGCATTTCGGCGAGAAGCAGCTGTACGTCGGTGTTGAATACGACTACTGGAAAGACAAGTACGGGATCGAAGACTCCCGTGGCTTCACCACCAATCAGAACGTGACCAGCTTCCTGGTGAAGTTCCACTTCTGATCCTGATGTCAGTGGCGTCTGCATGGACGCCTTCGCGAGCAGGCTCGCTCCCACATGGGTTTTGTGAACGCCACAACTCCTGTGGGAGCGAGCCTGCTCGCGAATAGCTTCAGCACAAACCTCAGGCCGGAACCACCGCCTCGGTGATCCCCAGAAACCGGCACAGCTCCTCGCGCTTGGCCAGCGCATCGCGGCGTCCCAGGTCGATCAGTTCGCTGCAATACCCCGACTCGAACAGCAGATAACTCAACACCCCTGCCCCGCTGGTCTTGGTCGCCCCCGGGCCGCGCAAGAACAGGCGCAATGCCGCCGGCAACTCTTGCCGATGCCGCGCCGCAATCTCGTCGATCGGTTGGCTCGGCGCAATCACCAGCACCTCCACCGGCGCCACACCCAACTCACGAGTCGGTACGCCCTCGGGCATCAGGTGACTGAACTGGTTCAGACGCTGCAGCAACTCGATGTCACTCTCAAGACTGTCAATGAATGTGCTGTTGAGCATATGCCCACCAATCTGCGCCAGCGTCGGCTGTTGCCCGGTATAGGCGCGCTCCAGCGGCTGCTGTGGATCGAAACCGCGCGGGTTGCCGCTGACCCCCACCACCAGCACCCGGCTCGCGCCCAGATGCAGTGCCGGGCTGATCGGCGCCGATTGGCGCACCGCGCCGTCACCGAAATATTCCTCACCGATTTTCACCGGTGCAAACAGCAACGGGATCGCCGAACTGGCGAGCAGGTGGTCCACCGACAACTGCGCCGGCACGCCGATCCGCCGATGGCGCAGCCACGCATCGATCTTGCCGCCGCCCTGATAGAAGGTCACTGCCTGCCCCGACTCGTAGCCGAACGCAGTCACCGCCACTGCATGCAATTGCTTGCGCGCGATGGATTCGGCGATGCCGGGCATGTGCAGTTTTTCATTGAGCAGGTCGCGCAACGGCGAGCTGTTGAGCAGCGCGACCGGCAGGTGCCGGCCCATGCCCAGCAGACTGTGACTGACAAAGCGGCTGGCCTGGCGAATCACCCCGGGCCAGTCGCTGCGCAACACCCGATGGCTGCGAAAGCCCTGCCAGAACAGCGTCAGGCGTTCGATGGCGGCGCGAAAATCGGTGGCGCCGCTGGCCAGGCTGACCGCATTGATCGCCCCGGCCGAGGTGCCGACGATCACCGGAAACGGATTGTCCGCGCCCAGCGGCAGCAATTCGGCAATCGCTGCCAGCACCCCCACCTGATACGCCGCCCGAGCCCCGCCGCCGGAAAGAATCAAACCTGTGACCGGTTCAGCTGGGCTCATCGCAACGCTCCATGGTGCCTAAAGGGATGGGTCGATCAACTACGCCGCTTGGCGTACAACTTCGGCTCGCCCGGTGGACGGCTCTTGAAGCGTCGATGCGCCCACAAGTATTGCTCAGGGCAGGCGCGCAGCGCACTTTCCACCCACTGGTTGATGCGCAGGCAGTCGGCCTCCTCGGTCTCGCCCGGGAAATCTTCCAGCGGCGGATGGATCACCAACCGATAACCGCTGCCGTCCGCCAGACGCTCCTGAGTGAACGGCACCACCAGCGCCTTGCCCAGACGGGCGAACTTGGTGGTCGCGGTCACGGTCGCCGCCTGAATGCCGAACAGCGGCACGAAGATGCTTTGCTTGGCGCCGTAGTCCTGATCCGGCGCATACCAGATCGCCCGGCCCGAACGCAGCAACTTGAGCATGCCGCGCACGTCGTCACGTTCCACCGCCAGCGAGTCGAGGTTGTGCCGCTCGCGGCCACGACGCTGGACGAAGTCGAACAACGCATTCTTGTGCTCGCGGTACATGCCGTCGATGGTGTGTTGCTGGCCGAGCAGCGCTGCGCCGATTTCCAGCGTGGTGAAGTGCGCGGCCATGAGAATCACACCCTTGCCTTCGCGCTGGGCTTTTTGCAAATGTTCCAGCCCTTCGACATGCGCCAGTTTCGCCAGGCGCTCACGGGACCACCACCAGCTCATCGCCATTTCAAAGAAGGCGATGCCGGTGGAGGCAAAGTTTTCCTTGAGCAGGCGCTTGCGCTCGGCGGCGGATTTTTCCGGGAAGCACAGCTCAAGATTGCGCTTGGCGATGCGCCGCCGGTCGCCGGCCACGCGATACATCAACGCGCCCAGGACACGACCGATCGTCAGTAAAACCGGATACGGTAACTGCACGACCAGCCACAACAGCCCCAGACCGCACCAGAGCGGCCAGAAGCGGGGAGAAAGATAGGCTCTTCGAAAACGCGGGCGATCCATTAAAGCTTCCGTAAATACAGTGGCCGCGCATTCTACATCGTTCGACCCGGCTTGCGGCTCGCGGGCGTTCTCGTTATAAGTCTCGGCACTTTTAGTGACAAGCCGTTGTATGCCGATATGAGCCAAAACGAATCGCCAGACCAAGATCCCGTGTTCCAGTTGAAGGGCAGCATGCTGGCCATTACGGTGCTGGAGTTGTCCCGCAACGACCTCGACAGCCTTGATCGGCAACTGGCCGCCAAAGTCGCCCAGGCGCCGAATTTCTTCAGCAACGCACCGTTGGTCCTGGCGCTGGACAAACTGCCGCCTGGCGAAGGCGCAGTCGACCTGCCCGGGCTGATGCGCGTGTGCCGTCAGCATGGCCTGCGCACCCTGGCAATCCGCGCGAGCCGCATCGAAGACATCGCCGCTGCCATCGCCATCGACATCCCGGTGCTGCCGCCGTCCGGTGCCCGTGAACGGCCGCTGGAAGCCCCGGAACCGGAAGTCAAAAAGAAACCGGAAAAGCCGCCCGAGCCGACCATCAAACCGACCCGCGTCATCACCACGCCAGTACGTGGTGGCCAACAGATATATGCCCAGGGTGGCGATTTGGTCGTGGTTTCTTCGGTCAGTCCGGGGGCGGAACTTCTGGCCGATGGCAACATCCATGTATACGGCCCGATGCGTGGCCGTGCGCTGGCCGGCGTGAAGGGTGACACCAAGGCACGGATTTTCTGTCAGCAATTGAGCGCTGAACTGATCTCCATCGCCGGGCATTACAAGGTCTCCGAAGATTTGCGTCGCGATCCGCTGTGGGGCTCCGGCGTTCAAGTCAGCCTGTCGGCCGACGTGTTGAACATCATTCGGCTTTAACGGATACTGCCGCATTTTCCAAGCATCTCTAAAACGTAGCGAAAACGGCTCAAACGAAGTAGGAAAAAGGCCAAAAGCCAAATTCCAGCCAAGGCTGTCCGACTGCAGTAGTTTTCAAGAGATGTTTTTCAGGGGCTAAAAAGTCCTTCTTCCTTAGGGGTGAAACACCTTGGCCAAGATTCTCGTGGTTACATCCGGCAAGGGTGGTGTGGGTAAGACCACCACCAGCGCCGCTATCGGTACCGGCCTCGCTCTGCGCGGCCACAAAACAGTGATCGTCGACTTCGACGTAGGCCTGCGTAACCTCGACCTGATCATGGGTTGCGAGCGTCGCGTGGTGTATGACTTCGTCAACGTGGTCAACGGCGAAGCCAACCTGCAGCAGGCCCTGATCAAAGACAAGCGCCTGGAAAACCTCTACGTACTGGCCGCCAGCCAGACCCGCGACAAAGACGCGCTGACCGTCGAAGGCGTGGAAAAAGTCCTGATGCAGTTGAAGGAAGACTTCGACTTCGTGGTCTGCGACTCCCCGGCGGGCATCGAAAAAGGTGCGCACCTGGCGATGTACTTCGCCGACGAAGCGATCATCGTGACCAACCCGGAAGTGTCCTCGGTACGTGACTCCGACCGCATGCTGGGCCTGCTGGCCAGCAAATCGCGTCGCGCCGAAAACGGCGAAGATCCGATCAAGGAACACCTCCTGCTGACCCGTTACAACCCACAGCGCGTCAGCGATGGCGAAATGCTCGGTGTTGAAGACGTGAAAGAAATTCTGGCAGTGACCCTGCTGGGCGTCATCCCTGAGTCGCAGGCGGTCCTGAAAGCTTCCAACTCGGGCGTCCCGGTGATTCTCGACGACCAGAGCGATGCCGGTCAGGCCTACAGCGATGCCGTTGATCGTCTGCTGGGCAAAGAAAAAGAACATCGTTTCCTCGATGTTACGAAGAAGGGATTCTTCGAGCGCCTGTTTGGAGGTAGGTAATGAACCTTTTTGACTTCTTTCGTGCCAACAAAAAGCCAAGTACCGCCTCGGTAGCGAAAGAGCGTCTACAGATCATCGTGGCGCATGAGCGCGGCCAGCGCAGCACGCCGGATTACTTGCCAGCCTTGCAGAAGGAACTGGTCGACGTGATCCGCAAGTACGTCAACATCGGCAACGACGACGTACACGTTGCACTGGAAAGCCAGGGCAGTTGCTCGATTCTGGAACTCAACATCACCCTGCCAGATCGCTGAGTCGATCCGGCAGGAACGACGGCGGCTCAGGGCCATTCCCATTGCGGAATGGCCCTGAGCCGCCGTTGGCATTTGTTACGAGGCTGTTTTAATGCCGCTGTCCAACATCCGCATCATTCATCAGGACGCCGCCGTACTGGTGGTCGACAAACCGACGCTGCTGCTTTCGGTGCCCGGCCGCGCCGACGACAACAAGGATTGCCTGATCACCCGCCTGCAGGAAAACGGCTACCCGGAAGCGCGCATCGTCCATCGCCTGGACTGGGAAACCTCCGGCATCATTCTGCTGGCCCGTGACGCCGACACCCACCGCGAACTGTCGCGGCAGTTTCACGACCGCGAAACCGAAAAGGCCTACACCGCTTTGGCCTGGGGTCAGCCGGAACTGGACAGCGGCAGCATCGACCTGCCCCTGCGCTACGATCCGCCGACCAAACCACGGCACGTGGTCGACCACGAATTCGGCAAACACGCGCTGACCTTCTGGCGCGTACTGGAACGTTGCGGCGACTGGTGCCGCGTCGAACTGACGCCAATCACCGGCCGTTCGCACCAGTTACGCGTGCACATGTTGTCCATCGGCCACCCGCTGCTGGGCGACGGGCTCTACGCCCACGAACAGGCCCTGGCGGCCTGGCCGCGCCTGTGTCTGCACGCGAGCATGCTGAGCTTCACCCACCCGCAAACCGGCGAGCGCTTGCGTTTCGAATGCCCGGCACCGTTTTAAGCGCCGCCTGAATGGCAACGCTGTAGTTAAGACAAGGATTCAGTTTCGGATGAGTTGTATTGATTCCCTGGCAACACCCCTCAAGAAAGTTCGTCACCAGTTGCTTTACCTGATTTACGGCAATCAGGATGTGTACCGGCGCGAAGCCAAGTTCAGCATCCTGACCGCGCTGTCCCAAGCCAAAAACAGCGAGCGTCCGGCCATCCGTATTCTCACCGACCGCCCTGAGGATTACGCCGGCTGGCCGGTCGACACGGTGTTGCTGGACGAGGCGACCCAAACCCGCTGGCAAGGCACCCACGGTTATCATCACCGACGCAAGGCCTGCGCCATTGCGGCCGGCATGCAGTGGGCGCAAAAGACCCTGTTCGTCGACACCGACACCCTGTTCACCCGCCACCCGAGCCAGCTGTTCAAGTTCATCGAGCCGAGCTGCTCGGTGATGGATCGTTTCGAGTACGACTGGAAAGACGTACACCTGCGCGCCGACTATCAAAAACTGGGGCGCGACCTGCGCAGCCACGGCGTGACCCCGGACCACGGCTTCAAGCTCTATAACAGCGGCTTGTGCGGCGTGACCGAACGTGATTCGGCGCTGTTCGAAGAGTCGATCCGCCTGATCGATGAGTGGACACTCGGCGGCTTCGAAATCCATACCATCGAGCAGATTGCCCTGTCGTACGCCATGCGCGGACGTCAGGTGGTGGAGGCGCGCAAACACGTCTATCACTATTTTGCCGAAAAACGTTTCTTCCACGCGATGCAGACGTACTTCTTCTCCCAGCACGGCGAGCAGTTCAGTCAGCGCCTGGTGGACCTGTGCACCGACGTGCCTCGGGTCAAACCGTTTCCATCGGCTTTTCAGCGCCTGAAAATCAAATGGAAGCTGCGCCATCAGAGCGGCGCGTTGCGCAAGGTCGGTCGCGATCTGCTGTACGGAAGCGCTGCGCCCGAGGATCCGTATTACAGCGCCTGCCGACACGAATGGTGGGAGTGTGCCTCGCGGGAGATTCTGCGCTGGGACGAAAGCCGTCAGAAGAAACTGCTGAGCCAGAACCCCTGGCCGCAACAGCTGCCGCGCCCGAATAAACCGGAAGACGAAAAGGTCATCATGAACTACCTGAAAAAGCGTGTGACCGCTGCTCGTTGATCCATGGGGAACACTGTGGGAGCGGGCTTGCTCGCGAAGGCGTCGTGTCAGTCACAGCGCCATTGGCTGATACACCGTCTTCGCGAGCAAGCCCGCTCCCACAGGTTTTGCGTTCGCAACCAACATCCGCATTGTCATGCCCCAAGCCTTGAGCCGATGCGTTAAACTCCCGCACATTGCTGTCTGGAGCTTCTTATGCGCGAAGAGTTGAACCAAGGCCTGATCGACTTCCTCAAGGCCTCCCCTACCCCGTTCCACGCCACCGCCAGCCTCGTTCAGCGTCTGGAGGCCGCCGGTTACGTGCGCCTCGACGAGCGCGAGCCGTGGAACACCGAGGCCAATGGCCGCTACTACGTCACCCGCAACGACTCCTCGATTGTCGCGATCAAAATGGGCCGCAACTCGCCGCTGCACGACGGTATCCGTCTGGTCGGCGCCCACACCGACAGCCCGTGCCTGCGGGTCAAGCCGCAACCGGAACTGCAACGCCAGGGCTTCTGGCAACTGGGCGTTGAAGTCTACGGCGGCGCGCTGCTGGCGCCGTGGTTCGACCGCGACCTGTCGCTGGCCGGCCGCGTCACCTTCCGCCGCGACGGCAAGGTCGAAAGCCAGTTGATCGACTTCAAGGCACCGATCGCGATCATTCCCAACCTGGCGATTCACCTCAACCGTGAAGCCAACCAGGGCTGGGCGATCAATGCGCAGACCGAGCTACCACCGATCCTCGCGCAGTTCGCCGGTGACGAACGCGTCGACTTTCGCGCCGTACTGACTGATCAACTGGCCCGCGAGCACGGCCTGAATGCCGACGTGGTGCTGGATTACGAGCTGAGTTTCTACGATACCCAAAGCGCGGCGATCATCGGCCTGCACGGCGACTTCATTGCCGGTGCGCGCCTGGACAACCTGTTGTCCTGCTACGCCGGCCTGCAAGCCCTGCTCACCGCCGACACCGAAGAAACCTGCGTGCTGGTGTGCAACGACCACGAAGAAGTCGGTTCCTGCTCGGCCTGCGGTGCCGACGGCCCGATGCTCGAGCAGACCCTGCGGCGCCTGCTGCCCGAAGGTGACGAATTCGTCCGGACCATCCAGAAGTCGCTGCTGGTCTCGGCCGACAACGCCCACGGCGTACACCCCAACTATGCCGAGAAGCACGACGCCAACCACGGCCCGAAACTCAACGCCGGCCCAGTGATCAAGGTCAACAGCAACCAGCGCTACGCCACCAACAGCGAAACCGCCGGGTTCTTCCGCCACCTGTGCATGGCCGAAGAGGTGCCGGTGCAGAGCTTCGTGGTGCGCAGTGACATGGGTTGCGGCTCGACCATCGGCCCGATCACCGCCAGCCATCTGGGCGTGCGCACCGTCGACATCGGCCTGCCGACCTTCGCCATGCACTCGATCCGCGAACTGTGCGGCAGCCACGACCTGGCACACCTGGTCAAAGTGCTGAGCGCGTTCTACTCCTCGCGCGAGCTGCCTTAAAAGCTTCGCGAGCAGGCTCGCTCCCACATTGGAATGCATTTCAACCTGTGGGAG
>NZ_NQYG01000089.1:0-4158 GCF_002878485.1 Pseudomonas sp. AD21 | reverse complement strand
AGCAGGCTTGCTCACACATAGGAATGCATTTCAAACTGTGGGAGCAGGCTTGTTCAGACATTGGAATGCATTTCAAACTGTGGGAGCGGGCTTGCTCGCGAAAGCGGTCGTTCAGATGACAATGATTCATCGTAGAACCGAATCATTCCTGATACACATCACCCCCTGCTGCAGAAACCGACCTAGACTTAAATCATTCCCTTCGACAAGGCAGTCTCCATGATCTCGATGTCTTCGTTCCACGCCATGCTCGTCCCGATCCTGAGCGGGATGATCCTGCTGGCCATCGGTTTCAACTTCCGCGACAAAAACGCCGGTGTCTTCGCCATGTGGATCGGCATGCTGATGATCCTGGCGACCGTGGTCTACAAGATCCTCGCCAAACTCAACGAATAAATCAGCGCCCGGCTCGCATTGATTCTGGCTGGCTCGTACACTCGCTCAATTCGCCCCTTTGCGAGGTTGACCGCCTAGTGTTCGCTCGTCTGTTTGCTCTGCCCTGCCTGTTCCTTGTCTGCCTGATGACGCTGCTGCCGCTGGCCCCTGCCCACGCGGTCGGCTTGCCGGGGCTGCTCAACAACACCAAGGCGCAACCCGAGGCGCAGGAACCACTGGGCCAGTCGCTGGATGAAGTCATCAAGTCGCTGGAAAACGACAAGCAACGAGCGCAGTTGCTGAGCGATCTGAAAAAGCTGCGCGACGCCACGAAAAAAGCCCAGGCCTCACCCGAAGAAGGCGTCCTGGGACTGATCGGCGGCACGCTGGCCAATTTCGAGAAACAGTTCTCCGGCGCCGACAGCCCGCTCACCCGCTGGTCCAACGAATTCGATCAGGCCCGGGGTGAGCTCGACAACCTGATGCTGCCGGCCAGTGAATGGCTGCCGATCATCTTCGGCTTTGCCGTGATCCTGATGGTCTGGAGCCTGCTGGCCGCCGCGCTGATCTGGCTCGGGCACCGGGTACGCATGCGCTTCGGCCTGACCGAAGAGCTACCCCAGCACCCCAAGGCTCTCGACATGCTGCGCTTCGCCCTGCGCAAGCTCGGGCCGTGGCTGATCGCGCTGGTCATCACCGTCTACATGAGCTACGCGTTGCCATCGTCATTGGGCAAGAGCCTGGCGATGGTGCTGGCTTATGCGCTGGTGGTCGGCACCTGTTTCTCGGCGATCTGCGTGATCGCGTTCTCGCTGCTCGACGGCCCGCACCGGCACCGGGCGCTGTACATCCTGCGCCATCAGGCCTTCCGCCCACTCTGGCTGATCGGCAGCTTCGCCGCGTTTGGTGAAGCGCTGAACGATCCGCGCCTGGTGGAAAGCCTCGGCGTGCACCTGGCGCACACCACCGCGACCATCACCAATGTCCTCGCGGCGCTGTTCACCGGCCTGTTCATCCTGCGTTTCCGCCGGCCGATCGCGCACCTGATCCGCAACCAGCCCCTGTCCCGCCGCCTGACCCGCCGCGCCCTCAGCGACACCATCGATATCCTTGGCACCTTCTGGTACATGCCCGCGCTGGTACTGGTCGGGATCTCGCTGTTCGCCACCTTCGTCTCCGCCGGAGACACCAGCACCGCCCTGCGCCAGTCGCTGATCTGCACGGTGCTGCTGGTGATGTGCATGGTGATCAATGGCCTCGTGCGCCGTCATTCGCTCAAACCACAGCGCGGGCCGAAGCGCCATGCATTGTACTCGGAGCGCCTGAAAAGCTTCTTCTACACCCTCGCCCACCTGCTGGTGTGGCTGACCTTCATCGAACTCGGCCTGCGCGTATGGGGCAAATCGCTGATCGGTTTCGCCGAGGGCGAAGGGCATGACGTCAGCGTCAAACTGTTCAGCCTGATCGGCACGCTGATTTTCTCCTGGCTGATCTGGATCCTCGCCGACACCGCCGTGCATCACGCCCTCACCCGCTCGCGCAAAGGCCTGGCGAATGCCCGCGCGCAGACGATGATGCCGCTGATCCGCAACGTGCTGTTCGTGGCGATCTTCATCATCGCGCTGATCGTCGCCCTGGCGAACATGGGCATGAACGTCACACCACTGCTGGCCGGTGCCGGTGTGATCGGTCTGGCCATCGGTTTCGGTGCGCAGTCGCTGGTGGCGGACCTGATCACCGGCCTGTTCATCATCATCGAAGACTCACTGGCGATCGACGACTACGTCGACGTCGGCGGTCACCTCGGCACCGTCGAAGGCCTGACCATCCGCACCGTGCGCCTACGCGACATCGACGGCATCGTCCACACCATCCCGTTCAGCGAAATCAAAAGCATCAAGAACTACTCCCGAGAATTCGGCTACGCGATTTTCCGGGTGGCGGTGCCGTACAACATGGAAATCGACGACGCGATCAAACTGATGCGCGAAGTCGGCCAGAAAATGCGCACCGATCCCCTGCAACGCCGCAATATCTGGTCGCCGCTGGAGATACAGGGCGTAGAAAGTTTCGAGTCCGGCAGCGCGATCCTGCGCGCCCGCTTCAAGACCGCGCCGATCAAACAATGGGAAGTTTCCCGAGCGTTCAACCTGTCGCTCAAACGCCATCTCGACGAGGCCGGCCTGGACCTGGCAACGCCGCGCATGAGCGTGCAAGTGATCACCGCCGGCGGTGGCCAGCCCAAGGAATAGCACTTGGGCGCAATGTGCGGGTCACAGGCAGGGAAGCCAGAAAAACAATAACCATGGAGAAACCCGATGCAACTGACCCGCATTGCCCAAGCCCTTCTGCTCAGCCTGGTCGCCGGCCACGCCGGTGCTGCCCCCCTGGACAGCACCCGCGAACACATCGCCGCGCAAGCCAAGGCACTTGAACCGGAACTGCTGGAACCCCGCCGCGACATCCACGCCCATCCGGAACTCGGCAACAGCGAAAAACGCACATCGGAACTGGTCGCCAAACAACTCAAGGCGCTGGGCCTGGAAGTCAAAACCAACGTCGCCCGCACCGGCGTGGTCGCCATCCTCAAAGGCGCCCTGCCCGGCCCGACCGTGGCCCTGCGCGCCGACATGGACGCACTGCCGGTCAAGGAAGTCGGCGACCTGCCATTCGCCTCGAAAGCCAAAGGCACTTATCTGGACAAAGAAGTCGACGTGATGCACGCCTGCGGCCACGACGCGCACACCGCGATCCTGCTGAGCACCGCGAAAATTCTCACAGGCCTGCGCGACACCCTGCCCGGCACCGTGGTGTTCTACTTCCAGCCCGCCGAAGAAGGCCCGAGCGACTTCATCCCCGACGGCAAAAACACCTGGGGCGCGAAAATGATGGTGCAGGAAGGCGTGATGAAATCACCCAAACCCGACGCCGTCTTCGGCCTGCACGTCTGGGCCGGTGTCCCCGCCGGCCAGATCGCCTACCGCCCGGGCGCCACCCTGGCCAGCTCCGACGACCTGCGCATCAAAATCCTCGGCAAACAGACCCACGCCGGCCGCCCCTGGGACGGCATCGACCCGATCACCGTCGGCGCGCAAACCATCGTCGGCCTGCAAACCGTGGTCAGCCGCCGTACCGACATCTCGTCGTATCCGTCGGTAGTCAGCATCGGCACCATCAACGGCGGCACCCGCTACAACATCATTCCCGAGTCCGTGGACATGAGCGGAACCATTCGCTCCTACGACTACGGCATCCGCCAGAAACTGCACGCGGACGTGCGCCAGACCATCGAAAAAATCGCCGAAAGCGGTGGTGCGAAAGCTGACGTGACCATCATCGAAAAATACGACCCGACCATCAACAACCCGGCGCTGACCGAAAAAATGCTGCCGACTTTGAAATGGGCAGCCAAGGACGACGTGGTGAATGCACCGCTGGTGGGTGGCGCGGAAGACTTCTCGTTCTTTGCCAAGGAAGTGCCCGGGCTGTTTGTGTTTCTCGGGGTCACGCCACGGGATCAGGACATGAGCAAGGCCGCGCCGAATCACAATCCGGGGTTCTTTGTGGATGAGTCGGCGCTGGTGGTTGGGGTGAGGACGATGGCGTCGCTGGCGACGGATTATTTGTATGGAAATGCTGAGGTTGCCAGATAGAGATGGGGGGATTGTGGGGGCGGCTTCGCGAGCAGGTTCGCTCCCACAGTGGGATTGGGTGTATTCAGTTGTAGATTGGTCGGCTGGCAGGCCGTCTTCGCGAGCAAGCCCGCACACAGCGGGATTGGGT
>NZ_NQYG01000088.1:0-17966 GCF_002878485.1 Pseudomonas sp. AD21 | reverse complement strand
GTCCATGGCGGCATTCCCACGCAGAGCGTGGGAACGATCAAGAATTCAGGAAGGTGCTTTATGACCACAGCCAATGTTTACCAACAACGCCCGACCACCGGGGCCCGTGCCGAGTCGTCGCTGCACCATGCCGACCTCGCCAGCCTGGTCGGCAAGGGTCGCAAGAACGCCGGCGTGACCGTGCGTGAAAAGAAACTTCTCGGTCACCTGACCCTCCGTGGCGATGGCCACGATGCGGCGTTTGCCGCCGGTGTGCACAAGGCTCTGGGCATCGAATTGCCCGGCGCCCTGAGCGTGATCGTCAAAGGCGAGACCAGCCTGCAATGGATGGGCCCGGACGAGTGGCTGCTGATCGTGCCGAGCGGTGAAGAGTTCGCCGCCGAGCAGAAACTGCGCGAAGCGCTGGGCGATCTGCACATCGCGATCGTCAACGTCAGCGGCGGCCAGCAAGTGCTCGAACTGAGCGGGCCGAACGTGCGTCAGGTGCTGATGAAATCCACCAGCTACGACGTACACCCGAACAACTTCCCGGTCGGCAAAGCGGTCGGCACGGTGTTCGCCAAGTCGCAGCTGATGATTCGTCATACCGCTGAAGACACCTGGGAACTGCTGATTCGCCGCAGCTTCTCGGATTACTGGTGGTTGTGGTTGCAGGATGCATCGGCCGAATACGGGTTGAGCGTTCAGGCTTGATGGATGATCGTTCCCACGTCGAGGCGTCGAACCGTCTGCGTGGGAACGCATCCCGGGACGCTCCGCGTCCCAAAAGCGGACGCAGAGCGTCCATGGCGGCATTCCCACGCAGAGCGTGGGAACGATCAGAGGAAAAAATATGAGCCGCGCCCCAGACACATGGATTCTGACCGCCGACTGCCCCAGCGTGCTCGGCACGGTGGACGCGGTGACGCGTTTTCTGTTCGAGCAGGGTTGCTACGTCACCGAGCACCACTCGTTCGATGACCGGCTCTCGGGACGTTTCTTCATTCGCGTGGAATTCCGTCAACCCGACGGCTTCGACGAGCAGTCTTTCCGTTCCGGTCTCGCTGAGAGGGGTCAGGCGTTCGGCATGATCTTCGAGCTGACCGCACCGAACTACCGGCCGAAAGTGGTGATCATGGTCTCCAAGGCCGATCACTGCCTCAACGACTTGCTCTACCGCCAGCGCATCGGCCAGTTGTCGATGGACGTCGCGGCAGTGGTGTCCAATCACCCGGACCTCAAGCCTTTGGCCGATTGGCACCAGATCCCCTATTACCACTTCCCCCTCGACCCCAACGACAAACCGTCCCAGGAGCGTCAGGTGTGGCAGGTGATCGAAGAGTCCGGCGCCGAACTGGTGATCCTCGCCCGCTACATGCAGGTGCTGTCGCCGGAGCTGTGCCGCAAGCTCGATGGCAAGGCGATCAACATCCATCACTCGTTGCTGCCGGGGTTCAAGGGCGCCAAGCCGTATCACCAGGCCTACAACAAGGGCGTGAAACTGGTGGGCGCGACGGCGCATTACATCAATAACGACCTCGACGAAGGGCCGATCATCGCCCAGGGCGTCGAGGCGGTGGATCACAGTCATTACCCTGAGGATCTGATTGCCAAGGGGCGCGATATTGAAGGCCTGACGTTGGCGCGGGCGGTGGGTTATCACATTGAGCGGAGGGTGTTCCTTAACGCCAATCGCACGGTCGTTCTTTAGATAGCTATCGCGAGCAGGCTCACTCCTACAAGGGTACGCATTCCAATGCAGGAGTGAGCCTGCTCGCGATAGGGCCATAACTGACAACGCAAGACCAACAAGCAATAACCCGAGCACTTAACGCGCTGCCTGCCTGGGCAACGCGGTTTCATAAAAACAACAGCGAGGTGAAAGCATGTCTGGCAATCGTGGTGTGGTGTATCTCGGCGCTGGCAAGGTCGAAGTACAGAAAATCGACTATCCGAAAATGCAGGACCCGCGTGGCAGGAAGATCGAACACGGTGTGATCCTGCGTGTGGTGTCCACCAACATTTGTGGCTCCGACCAGCACATGGTGCGTGGCCGGACAACGGCACAGACCGGTCTGGTGCTGGGCCATGAAATCACCGGCGAAGTGATCGAAAAGGGTTCCGACGTCGAGAACCTGAAAATCGGCGACCTGGTCTCCGTGCCGTTCAACGTGGCTTGCGGGCGCTGCCGTTCCTGCAAGGAGCAACACACTGGCGTCTGCCTGACCGTCAACCCGGCCCGTGCCGGCGGTGCCTACGGTTATGTCGACATGGGTGACTGGACCGGCGGCCAGGCCGAATACGTGCTGGTGCCGTACGCTGACTTCAACCTGCTGAAACTGCCGGACCGCGACAAGGCCATGGAGAAAATCCGCGATCTGACGTGCCTCTCCGACATCCTGCCAACCGGTTATCACGGCGCGGTCACTGCCGGCGTTGGCCCGGGCAGCACCGTTTACATTGCGGGCGCTGGTCCGGTCGGTCTGGCCGCTGCGGCCTCGGCGCGCCTGCTGGGCGCTGCGGTGGTGATCGTCGGCGACGTCAACACCATCCGCCTGGCTCACGCGAAGGCCCAGGGTTTTGAAGTGGTCGACCTGTCCAAGGACACACCGCTGCACGAACAGATCGCCGCGCTGCTGGGCGAACCGGAAGTCGATTGTGCAGTGGACTGCGTGGGCTTCGAAGCCCGTGGCCACGGTCATGACGGGGTCAAATCCGAAGCCCCGGCCACCGTGCTCAACTCACTGATGGGCGTGGTGCGTGTCGCCGGCAAGATCGGTATCCCGGGCCTGTACGTCACCGAAGACCCGGGCGCTGTCGATGCCGCCGCGAAAATGGGCAGCCTGAGCATCCGCTTCGGTCTGGGCTGGGCCAAATCCCACAGCTTCCACACCGGTCAGACCCCGGTGATGAAGTACAACCGCCAACTGATGCAGGCCATCATGTGGGACCGCATCAACATCGCCGAAGTGGTTGGCGTGCAGGTGATCAGCCTCGACCAGGCGCCGGAAGGTTACGGCGAGTTCGATGCCGGTGTGCCGAAGAAGTTTGTGATCGATCCGCATAAGTTGTTTAGTGCGGCGTAAGCGCAATGCAAAACGGCGACCTCAGGGTCGCCGTTTCTAATCTTTCTTCACGCGCCAGATGCAGCTTTTCAGTTCAGTTTGAACGCACATTTCGCAGGTTCTTTCGCTTCACAATCCAACTTGCTCACAGCTGCTGTGCTGACGCTGCCTTCTGGCTGTTTGCCCCACTGGGGAGCGGCGGTTGTGATCTCTTTTCCGGGTTTGAGCACCATGGTCGCGTTGGCCTCTTCATTACCTGCACCTTGCCCCTCATACCGACAAATGACGCTCCAGACCCTGGATTTTTTCGGGTCTGTCTTATCAATAACTTCTGGCTGGATACGCGCCGATGTGAAAGCGAGTTTTTCCTTATCGCTTTCTCCGGTCCATTTATCTCCACCAGTCCATTCAAGCTTCTGGCTCGCAGCAGCAAAGGGGGCTTTGTATTCGAATCCACCGCCAGGTAGTGCGGTTTGGGATATCTGTGAAACCTCCGGGCATTGTTCCGCATTCACATTGCTCATCGCAGCCAAGCCAAGAATGGCGGTAGCAATTTTCAGCTTCATTGTCGGTACTCCGTTACAGGACAGGAGCAGCAATGTTGGCTAGTCAGGTACTTATCGACCACTGTCAGATCTGACAGTTGTATAGCCCCATTTGAAATAATGAAACGAATATTCACTAAGAAAATGATCCAAGGTATCAGCCGATTTCGGCACTCAGAGTGCCGCCAGTGCGCCTTGATATAGAACCGGCCCCGTAGGCTGCCCAGTCGGTGAACCACCCTTCGGCTCCAGGCTCACAGCCAGCGCAATCGGTTTCCCGATCAACACTTTCTGCGCCTCGCTCAACTCCACCTTGCCTTTGCCTCCCGCCGGAATCACACCCAGCGAGATCGGCTTGCCATCTGCCGGAATCGCCCACAGTTCCAGGCTGTGATCAGGCGCGACGGCGGCCAGTGTCAGCGGCTCGACTTGCAGGTAATCCGCATGCGCCTCGACCTTCAGCGCCGGTTGCGCCTCGGCGGTCAGCAGGGTGACGCTGTAGCGGGTGTCGTCGCGGTTGTACAGCGAACCGAGGAACACCAGCACGACAATCGAGCAAGCTGCTGCCGTGAGTCGTAGCCAATTCCAGAACGGAGGTTTCTCGGGTACATGCAGCACTTGCGGTTCGATGCGCGCGGTGATGCCTTGCCACACGCGGTCAGGCACCGGATGTTCCGGCAAGGATTCGGTGAGGCTGACCAGCGCTTCCTGCCACTGCGCCAGTTCGGCACGCAGCGCCGCGTCATCCAGCAGCAATTGTTCAAAACGCCGACGTGCGGGCGCAGACATCAGGCCGATGGCGTAATCGGCGGCGAGGGCGCGGCGCAGGGCGGGGGTCTGGTAGTTCATGATTCAAGGCACCGGCGCAGGCGTTCGATGCCGCGGCGGATCCATGATTTGACCGTCCCCAGCGGCGTCGCGAGGTGTTCGGCGAGTTCCGTACACGACAATCCCTGAAAGTAGGCCACAGTGATCGACTGGCGCTGCATGCTTTCAAGCGTTTCCAGGCAACGGTTCAACGCATGAGCCTCGCGGGCGCTGTCCAGTTGTTCGTGGGCCGAAGGACTTTCATCCGACAGCGCGTCCTGTTCCAGATCGGTCAGCGGGCGTTCGCGCTGTTTGCGCAACTGGTCGATGGCTTGATTGCGGGTGATGTTGATCATCCAGGTCAGCGGCGCCGACAAGTGCGCTTCGTAGCGCGAGGCGTTGTTCCAGATGCGCACAAAGGCTTCCTGTAACACTTCTTCAGCCAGATCCGCACGGCCCATGAAGCGCAGGGCCACGCCGTGCAGGCGTGGGCCGACGCTGCGATAGAGGGTTTCGAACGCGCGACGGTCACCCAGTGAACACTGGGCCAACAGGTGTCGCAACTGATCGGTGTCGGCGATGGAAATGACGGCTCTCCAGGCAATGGACGGGTGACGAGGGCAGCGCTCGGGCTGTTCACAGGCTAGTTCAGCGACAGCGCTTGTGCCATTCATCTCGGGCTATCCGCGGTTTCACGTTTTATATACGTGGCTATCCTGAAAATGGATGCGCCGGTGAGGAACATGCCGGCCGAAACCCTGTCAAACCGGCAGTTTTGCCGCTCATTGAAGGGCGGTTACCACAGCGCAAGAGGATGTCTGAATGAAGATTTCACGCGTTATTGCCTTGGCTTCACTGATGACCCTTGCAGCGAGCCCGGTGTTCGCCGGCTTCAGTCTGGACGATGTGACCAAAGCGGCTTCGAGCATGCAGGGCGGTAACGCTGCTACCGCCGCCGCGCCGACCTCGGAAACGGCAGGGTTGCTGCAAGCGGTCACCGGTCTAGGGGGGACGCCGCAGCAAGCCGTCGGTGGCACCAGTGCGATGTTTGGTCTGGCGAAGAACAAGCTCAGCGGCAGCGATTATTCGGAACTGGCCAAGAGCGTTCCGGGGCTCGACAAGCTCTCGGGCGGTGCCGGTCAGTTGGGCGCGTTGAGCAGCGTACTGGGCAGCTCCGGCAAATCGGCGGGTCTGGAAAATGCTCTGGGCAATGTGAAAGACACCAGTGACCTGAACAGCGCGTTCGGCGCACTGGGCATGAACGACAGCATGGTCGGCCAGTTTGCCCCGGTGATCCTCAAGTACCTGGGCGACCAGGGCGTTGGCGGTTCGCTGCTGAAAACCCTCGGTGGTGTCTGGGGCGTCGGCGGTTGACCGACCCCCGCTGATCAGCCGCGCTCGCCGCGCAGTGCGGTGATGCGCTGATCCTTCTCGGTCCAGAGTTGGTTGACCCAGCTCTGGACCTGTTCGCGAAACAGCGGATCGTTCTCGTAATCGCCCTGTGACAGCGCCGGGTCGAGTTCGCGGGTCTGGATGTCGACAATCACGCGCGGCACGCCGCCGCTGATCAGATCCCAGAACCCCGGAATTTTCTGCTGTGGATAAACCACGGTCACGTCGAGCAGTGCATCCAGTTGTTCCCCCATCGCTGCCAGAACAAACGCCACACCGCCCGCCTTGGGCTTGAGCAGGTGCTTGAACGGTGACTGCTGCTGCGCGCTTTTTGCTGCGGTGTAGCGTGTGCCTTCCAGATAATTCACCACCGTTACTGGCTGGCGTTTGAACAGCTCGCAGGCCTGTCGGGTGATTTCCAGATCCTTGCCCGCCAGCTCCGGGTGCCTGGCCAGGAACGCCTTGCTGTAGCGTTTCATGAACGGGTAATCCAGTGCCCACCACGCCAGACCGAGGAACGGCACCCAGATCAGCTCTTTCTTGAGGAAGAACTTGAAGAACGGCGTGCGCCGGTTGAGGGTCTGGATCAGCGCCGGAATGTCGACCCACGACTGGTGGTTGCTGACCACCAGATACGAGGTGTCACCGCGCAGGTTTTCGCCGCCGCGAATGTCCCATTGGGTGGGGATGCACAGACGAAAGATCAGCTTGTCGATCTCGGCCCAGGTCTCGGCGATCCACATCACCGCCCACGACGCATAATCACGCCAGCGCCCGGGCGCGATCAGCTTGAGCAGGGCAAAGACCATCAATGGCCCGATCAGGATCAGGGTGTTGAGCAACAGCAGCAGGGTGACGAAACAGCCGGTGAGCAGGCGGCGCATAAGCAACTCTATGAAGGCGGATAGGCGCGCCATGATAAGTGGCTTCGGGCGACAGGCCAAATCGGGGGTGACGAATGTTTCACTTTTGGGCAGCTATGCTGGAGCCAATTATTGTGTTGGCAGTCTGGCCCCTTCGCGAGCAAGCCCGCTCCCACATTGGATCTACTGTGTACATGCTGTCTTCAGCACACCACTAATCCCCTGTGGGAGCGGGCTTGCTCGCGAAGGCGTACTCAAGGCGAACCAATTGCTTGCCGGCTGTCTAAAATCTCGCGTCTGACGCCCTCATTTTTCAAGGAAGCCCTCTACGTGAAATCCCTCCTTGCACTGTTTGCCCTCGTCGCCCTGCCGGTCATGGCCGCCGAGCCGACCCTGTACGGGCGTTATGAATACATCGCGCTGCCGGAAATCGGCGGCGAGGTGTTCAAGGCCAAGATGGACACCGGCGCGCTTACCGCCTCGCTGTCGGCCAAGGACATCGAGACCTTCACCCGCGACGGCGAGAACTGGGTGCGCTTTCGCCTCGGCACCAAGGACGCCAGCAACAAGGTCTACGAACACAAGGTCGCGCGGATCAGCAAGATCAAGAGTCGCGCAGATGAAGAGGACGACAGCGACGCCACTGAGGTCGCCAAGCGCCCGGTGGTCGATCTGGAACTGTGCCTGGGTAGCGTCAAGCGTACCGTGGAGGTCAACCTGACCGACCGCAGCAACTTCAACTACCCGCTGCTGATCGGTGCCAAGGCCTTGCGCGAGTTCGGCGCGGCGGTTAACCCGGCTCGTCGTTTTACTGCTGACAAACCGGATTGCTGAACCAAGTGGTCTCATTGACGTAACGTCAGGCTTGGGGCACCGTTCGCGCACTTAACCCATGGGCTCGGATGCCATGCCTCATATCCTGATTGTCGAAGATGAAGCGGCGATTGCCGATACGCTGATTTTTGCCCTGCAGGGCGAGGGGTTCACCACCACGTGGCTGAGCCTCGGCGCAGCGGCGCTGGAGCATCAGCGGCAAACCCCGGCCGATCTGATCATCCTCGACATCGGCCTGCCGGACATCAGCGGTTTCGAAACCTGCAAACAGCTGCGGCGCTTCAGCGAAGTGCCGGTGCTGTTCCTCAGTGCCCGGGACGCCGAGATCGATCGGGTGGTGGGGCTGGAGATCGGCGCCGACGATTACGTGGTCAAGCCGTTCAGCCCACGGGAAGTCGCGGCGCGGGTGCGGGCGATTCTCAAGCGCATGGCGCCGCGTCCTGCGGTGGAAGCCGCTTCGGCCGTGTTTCGCATCGATCCCGAGCGTGTGCTGATCACCTACCGGGGCCAGGCACTGAGCCTGACCCGTCACGAATTCCGTCTGTTGCAGTGCCTGCTCGAACAACCGCAGCGGGTCTTCAGCCGCGAGCAGTTGCTCGATGCGCTGGGCGTGGCGGCGGACGCCGGTTACGAGCGCAGTATCGACAGCCATATCAAAAGCGTGCGCGCCAAACTGCGTCTGGTGCGTGCCGATGCCGAGCCGATCCAGACCCATCGCGGCCTCGGTTACAGCTACAGCCCGGGGCACAGCTGATGTCGCTGGGGCTGCGGATCTTTCTGGTGTATGTGCTGTTTATCGGTCTGACCGGTTACTTCGTGCTCAACACGGTGATGGAAGAAATCCGCCCTGGCGTGCGCCAGTCCACCGAAGAAACCCTGGTTGACACCGCCAACCTGATGGCGGAAATCCTGCGTGATGATTTCAAGGCCGGGACGCTCAGCGAGAACCGCTGGCCCGAATTGTTGCGTGCCTACGGCGAGCGCCAGCCGCAGGCGACGATCTGGGGCTTGCCGAAAAACCAGGTCAACCACCGCATCTACGTCACCGACGCCAAAGGCATCGTGGTGCTGGATTCCAGCGGGGTGGCGGTTGGTCAGGATTATTCGCGCTGGAACGACGTCTACCTGACCTTGCGAGGTGAGTACGGCGCACGGTCGAGCCGCAGCGATCCGAATGATGCGAACTCTTCGGTGATGCACGTCGGTGCGCCGATCCGCGACAACGGCAAAATCATCGGCGTGGTCACCGTAGCGAAACCCAACAGCTCATTGCAGCCTTACGTCGATCGTACCGAGCGGCGCTTGCTGTTTTACGGCGCCGGGCTGATTGGCCTGGGATTGCTGTTCGGTGCATTGCTGTCCTGGTGGTTGAGCCGAGCGCTGCACCGTTTGACTGGCTACGCCCAGGCAGTGAGTGAAGGGCGTCGAGTCGAAGTGCCGCATTACCGTGGCGGCGAGCTGGAGCAACTGGCCACGGCGGTGGAGCAGATGCGCACCCAACTGGAAGGCAAGGCCTACGTCGAGCGCTACGTGCACACCCTGACCCATGAATTGAAAAGTCCGCTGGCGGCGATTCGCGGTGCGGCGGAGTTGCTGCAGGGGGATATGCCGCCGATCCAGCGCCTGCGCTTTGTCGGTAACATCGACAGTGAAAGTGCGCGGATGCAGCAGTTGATCGAGCGGCTGCTGAACCTGGCGCAAGTTGAGCAGCGTCAGGGACTGGAAGAGCGCGTGGCGGTGCCGCTGGCGGCGTTGGTCGATGAATTGTTGCGGGCCCAGGCGGCGCGAGTCGAAGGTCGACGGCTCAAGATCGAGCAGACGATTGCACCGGATCTGTTGCTGATCGGCGAACCGTTTCTGCTGCGTCAGGCGCTGGGCAATCTGCTGGAGAATGCGCTGGATTTCACCCCGGTCGCCGGGTTACTGCGTTTCAGTGCCGAGCGAGTCGGGGAGCAAGTCGAGTTCCGTTTATTCAATGAGGCGGCACCAATCCCCGAGTACGCCTTGCCGCGGCTGAGTGAGCGGTTTTACTCGCTGCCGCGTCCGGACAGTGGACGCAAAAGCACTGGGCTGGGGCTGAATTTCGTTGAAGAAGTGGTGAAGTTGCATGGCGGTTTCATGCATATCCGCAACGTTGAGGGCGGCGTGGAAGTGACTGTGCGCCTGCCTTGAAACCGCGTCGCCGCCATCGCGAGCAGGCTCACTCCTACAGGGGAATGCGATCAACTGTAGGAGTGAGCCTGCTCGCGATGGGGCCATGACTGTCTCCACACAAACTCCATAATCGCCCCATATTCCTCCCACAAAGCCCAACCAGACTCTGCCCCATCCAAACAGGGAGAGTCCCATGAACAAGAGTCTGACCATAAAGCTGGGGGCCATTGCCCTGTTGATTCTGCTGTTGCTGATCCCGTTGCTGATGATTGACGGCATCATCGACGACCGCCAGCAATTGCGCGACGGTGTGCTGGAAGACATCGCCCGTAGCTCCAGCTACAGCCAGCAGTTGAGCGGGCCGGTGATGGTGGTGCCGTATCGCAAGGTCGTGCGCACCTGGAAGACCAACGAGAAAACCAATAAGCGCTATGAAGAGCTCGGTGAAGAACGCGGGCGCCTGTATTTTTTGCCGGAGCGTTTTGAGCTCGATGGACAAGTGCAAACCGAACTGCGCGCCCGAGGCATTTACGAAGCGCGACTGTTCCATGCCGACAATCGCATCACCGGGCATTTCTCGTTGCCGGCGCAGTTGGGCATCAAGGAAGACTTCTCTGATTACCAGTTCGATGCACCGTTTCTGGCGGTGGGCATCAGCGATATTCGCGGCATCGAAAATGCGCTGAAGCTGGAACTCGACGGCCAGCGCCTGGATTTCGTGCCCGGCACCCAGGTGGGATGGCTCGGCGAGGGTGTGCGGGTCACGCTGCCAGCGCTGGACACCGGTAAAGCCACAGAACTGGCCTTCGGCTTTGACCTGCGCCTGCAAGGCACCGGTTCGCTGCAGGTGCTGCCGGTGGGCAAGACCAGCCAAGTCAGCCTCGCCGCCAACTGGCCGCACCCCAGCTTCATCGGCAACTTTCTGCCAGCCAAGCGCGAGATCAGTGATCAGGGTTTCAGCGCCGATTGGCAGACCTCGTTTTTCTCCACCAACCTGCAAGAAGCCATGAACCGTTGCGTCATGGGCAAAGACTGTGAAGCGTTCAACGGACGCAGCTTCGGGGTGAGCTTCATCGACCCGGTGGATCAGTATCTGAAGAGTGATCGGGCGATCAAATATGCGCTGCTGTTCATTGTCCTGACGTTCGCCGGTTTCTTCCTGTTCGAAGTGCTCAAGAGCCTGGCGGTGCACCCGGTGCAATACGCGCTGGTCGGTGTCGCGCTGGCGTTCTTCTATCTGTTGCTGCTGTCGTTGTCGGAGCACATCGGCTTTGCCCTTGCGTATCTGCTGTCAGCCAGTGGCTGTGTGTTGCTGATCGGGTTTTACGTGTGCCACGTGCTGCACAGCGTGCGCCACGGTTTGAGTTTTTCTGCCGGATTGGCGGCGTTGTATGCCCTGCTGTATGGGCTGCTGAGCGCTGAGGATTACGCGCTGCTGATGGGCTCGTTGTTGCTGTTCGGCCTGCTCGGGGTGTTTATGGTGCTGACGCGCAAACTGGACTGGTACGGGATTGGGCAGAAGCCAGCCAAACCGTTGGAGTTTGATGTGGGGGCGATGCAATGAGCGGGTCGTTGGGTCTGCGCGAGGACCAGCGCTGGAAGGATGAGTTGGTGACGCGGATTATTGGATATTTACCTGTGGAACCGAGCTGGTACATTCGCGAGCAAGCCCGCTCCCACAGGATTTGTACTGGATCAGATTTCTCTGTCATACATAAAAACAAGGTGGGAGCGGGCTTGCTCGCGAAGAGGCCGGAACAGACGGCGCATCCTTAAGGCTTGGGCAGGGTAGCGATCATGGACGGTCGCTGGCTCACTTCGAAATACCAGTTGGCCAGTTGCGGATTGGCGGTGCGCCAGTCCAGGTCCGGATGACGCAGATCGATGTAACCCAGCGCACAGGCCACGCTGATCGCTGCCACGTCGAAATGGCTGGTCAGCTCGGCGATGGCGTCACTTTCCAGATAGGCCAGGGCGCGACGGATCTTGTCGCGCTGGGCTTCGAGCCATTCGTCCCAATGCTTTTGCGGCGCGCGCAAAACCAGTTCATAACGCACCATTACCGAGGCGTCCATGATCCCGTCAGCCATCGAGGCCAGGGTCAGGCGCCGCCAGCGGGCCGAGCCTTCGCGGGGGATCAGCGGATTGCCGACGTGCTGCTGGTCGAGGTATTCGAGGATCACGCGGCTGTCATGGATGACGTTGCCATCGGCCAGACGCAGGGCGGGGATCTTGCCCAGCGGGTTGTCGACATTGAGCTCGGCGCTCGGGCTGACCGGGCTGAGCACGCAGTCTTGCAGGGCGACTCGATCCTGCTGGCCGGTCTCGTGCAACAGCACCATCACTTTGCGCACGAACGGGGAGAGCGTGTTGTGAAACAGGGTCATGCTGGGGGTGGACATTGGCAGGGTCTCGGTCAGGACAGTGAGGGGGGAGCATAGCGCGTTACTCGCCTTGCTCAAGCCCTGTGCAGTCCCTTGTAGGGGGGAGCCTGCTCGCGATAGCGGTAGGTCAGTCAACATTGATGTTGAATGTCAGTGCGCCATCGCGAGCAGGCTCACTCCTACAGGGTTCTTCAGCTTCGCCGCAACAAGCCTCTTATGGCCAGAAATGCCGGGACACCCAGCCCGACCCAGCTCAACGCATCCCACACCCCATCCCCCAACAACGCCGAAAACAACCCCGCCGCACTCAACAGCGCAATCACCAGCGGTGTGCTGAACACCTTCCAGAAATTCGACTGACGCGGCTTCATGCAGCAGCCTCCACCGGCAGCGGTTTCGCCGCTTTACGCCGTACCAGCCACAGGTACACGCCGCTGCCGAGGACGACGATGGTCAGCACGTCGAGGGCTGCCCAGAGGATTTTCATCGGCATGCCGCCGTAGTCACCGAAGTGCAGCGGCTGTGACATGCCCATGGCGTCCATGTACCACGGGCGCTCGGCCATGGCGGTGACCTGCAGGGTGCTGGCGTCGATCAGCACCGGCGTCAGCAGGTGCGAGGTCAGGTGGGTGCCGCCCTTCATGAACACCGCGTAATGGTGCTCGCTGGAGAACCGCGTACCGGGAAACGCGATGAAGTCCGGGTTCATCCCCGGCGCCACGTCCCGGGCGATGTCCAGCAGGCGGGTGGCCGGGGCCAGTTGGGTGAGCGCTGGCGCGTCGCGATAGGGCGCGACCATGGCGGTCAGCGAATCATTGCGCCATGCGGCGATGATCAGGTCGGCGCAGGCGCTGATCACCCCGGTGACGCCGACCACCAGCGCCCAGGTCAGCGTGACGACGCCGATCAGGTTGTGCAGGTCGAGCCAGCGCAGGCGAGTGGATTTGTCCTGGCGCACGGTGCCGAACGGCAAGCGGCGCATGAACGGCAGGTACAACACCGTGCCCGAAATGATCGCGACCACGAATAACAAACCCATGAACGCCAGCAGCAACTTGCCCGGCAGTCCGGCAAACATGTCGACGTGCAGGCGCAGGATGAACAGCATCAGGCCGCGGTTGGCCGCGGGCGTTTCCAGTGCTTCACCGCTACGCGCGTCGAGCATGAAGGTGTGCGAGGAGTTGGGCTCGGTACCGGCGGTTTTTGCCATGATCGTCAGTACGGCGTTCGGCTCGTCGTCTTCGAAACCGAAGTACTGCACCACTTCGCCGGGGCGATGTTGTTCTGCCGCCTCCACCAGTTGCGCCAGGTTCAGGTGCGGCGTGTCAGCCGGCATCTCGCGCAGCACTGGCGCATCGCCGAGCAGGTGCTCGATTTCGTGATGGAAGATCAGTGGCAGGCCGGTCAATGCCAGCAACAGCAAAAACACGGTGCAGATCAGGCTGGTCCAGGTGTGGATGAACGACCAGCGGCGAATGGTTTTACTTTTCATTTCATGACCTTCAAAAACGCCGAAGCCGTCCACGAGGGACGGCCTGGTGACAGGACCGGTTTCAGCTCACGCGCTTACCACTTGTAAGTGGCGCTGGCGACGACGCTGCGCTGGTCGCCGTAGTAGCAGTAGTAGCCGTCGCAGGTGGAGATGTAGTCCTTGTCGAACAGGTTGGTGGCGTTGACCGCGACCGAGGCACCTTTCAGGCTGTTGTCGAGGCGGCCGAGGTCGTAATGCACGGAGGCGTCGAACACGGTGTAGGCGTCCGCTTTACCCAGCCAGGTGTTGGCCTTGTCGCCATAAGTGTTGCCGGTGTAACGCACGCCACCGCCAACACCGAAACCGTCGAGTACGCCGGAGTGCCAGGTGTAGTCGGTCCACAGCGAGGCTTGCTGGTTGGGCATCAGTTGCAGGCGATTGCCCTTGTCCACGCCATTTTGTATTTCGGACTTGGCCAGGGTGTAGGCGGCGATGACTTTCAGGTTATCGGTCACGTCCGAGACCGCTTCCAGTTCCAGGCCTTTGACTTTCACTTCACCGGCCTGGGTGGTGATGGTCACGTTGTTGACGATGTTGTTGACCGAGACGTTCTTCTGAGTCAGGTCATACACCGCTGCGCTGAGCAGGGTTTTGCTGCCCGGTGGCTGGTACTTGATACCCAGTTCCCATTGTTTGCCTTCAGTCGGTTTGAGCGAACCGGTGGAGGTGGAGTCGGCACCGCTGGTTGGCTGGAAGGATTCGGCGTACGACAGGTACGGCACGAAGCCCGAGTCGAACACATAGCTGAGCGCCGCGTTGCCGCTGAAGGCTTTGTCGCGCTGGGTGTTGGTGGCATCGCCCTTGTTGATGAACTTCATGCTGGTGTGTACCCAGTCTTCACGACCGCCCAGGGTCAGGCGCCATTGATCGAGGGCCATTTGGTCCTGCACGTACAGACCGGTTTGATAGGTCTTCTGGTCGTAATCGTAAAACGCGCTGGAGCGCGGCGGACGGGTGATCGGCTGGCCGTAGATCGGGTTGTTGACGTTGATGTCCGGCGCAGTGCCGAAGATCGAGGTGTAGTGGGTGTTGCTGCGCTGATGGTCCAGGCCGAGCAACAGCGTATGGCGGATGTCGCCGGTGGTGAAGTCGGCCTGGAAGTTGTTGTCCACGGCGAACTGGCTGATGTCCTCATCGGCGTTGGTGGTGCCGCGACCGACGTTGCCCTGATCATCAACCGTGTAGCCTGCGTACTGGGTGTTGTAGCTGTTCACGGTTACGGTCTGGAACGACAGGTCCGACTTGGTGTAACGCAGGTTCTGCTTGAACTGCCAGACGTCGTTGAGACGATGCTCAAAGGCATAGCCGAGCGCGTAGTAGGTGCGGTCGTAGTAGTCGTAGTCAGGATCGCCGAGGTTCTTGTGATGGGAAATCTTGCCGAACGGCATGTCGATCTTGGTGCCCTGGATCGGATAGAACTGGCTGGTGACGCCAGTATCGTCGCGAGTGAACTGGCTCAGCAGGGTGAGCCTGGTGTCGTCGTCGATGTTCCAGGTCAGGCTCGGCGCGATGTTGTAGCGCTTGTTCTCGATGTGATCAATCTGTGTGTCGCTGTCACGCACCACACCGCTGATGCCGTAGAGAAACTGCCCGGCGTCGTCGATCTTGCCGGTGCTGGCGAAGTTGATCTGGCGGTGGTTGTCGCTGCCGTACTGCAGCTGGATTTCGCTGCTGGCTTCGGCACTCGGACGCCGACTGACCATGTCCAGCAGGCCGCCCGGCGGGGTCTGGCCGTAAACGGAAGAGGCCGGGCCGCGCAGCAGGGCGAGGCGATCGAGGTTCCAGGTTTCCTGTTTCGGGTTGGCGTACACGCCTTTTGGCAGCGGCAGGCCATCGAGGAACTGAGTTGGCTCGAAACCGCGCACGCGCAGCCAGTCGGCGCGGGTGTCGCTGCCGTAGCTGCTGGCGGTGATGCCCGGCATATAGCGCACGGCGTCATCGAGGCTGTGCACGCTGCGGTCGTCCATTTGCTGGCGGGTCGCGACCGAGATCGAACGCGGTGCTTCGACCAGCGCGGTGTCGGTCTTGCTGCCGGCGGCAGTGCGGGTGGCGGTGTAGCCTTCGACCGGGCCCCAGGCGCTTTCAAGATTTTCCACGCCGATCACCGCAGTTTCCGGCAGCGCCAGTGTCCCTTCCGGCACCGCAACCAGGGTGTAGGTGCCGGTGCTGCTTTGTTCCAGTTGCAGGCCGGTGCCTTGCAACGCCGCGCGCAGAGCGCCAGCGGCGTCGTACTGACCGTTGATCGGTGCCGAGGTCTTGCCGGCGGCCAGCGACGGGTTCAGCGACAGCGCGAGGCCGCCCTGGCTGGCGATCTGGTTCAGCGTGGTCGACAGTGGCGCTGCCGGCAAGTTGTAGGCGCGCACACTGGACGCCTGCTCAGCGGCGAACAACGGGCTGCTGAGCAGCGGTGTGCCGAATGCGATGGCCGCAGCCAACAGACTGGGGCGCAACAAGGTGTCTAGCGAACGGGACATGCGAAGGCTCCTGAATGGAAATATTTCTCAATTGCCTGTGTGCCGGACGAGAATTGAAAAGTGATAGGGCTGGATGAAAATAATTTCGATTAACGGGGGAGTGGGGCGGCCGATTCTGATGACACGCCGGAATTTTAGAGTGCGGCGGATGGCCCTATCGCGAGCAGGCTCACTCCTAGAGGGGAACGCATTCCAACTGTAGGAGTGAGCCTGCTCGCGATAGCTGTTTCCCTGACAACGAATTTTTAAGGCTTGGTATCAGCCTTCGCCACCGTGACCCAATACGGCGTGTGCTGCTCGATCTGCACTGGCAGCGTCGGCAGCAGGGCGCTCAAGGCCTTGTCGGTGTCGTGCAGCGGGAAGCTGCCGGTGATGCGCAAGTCAGCCACTTCCGGCGCCACGCCCAGATACCCGCGGCGATAACGCCCCAGTTCATGCACCAGGTCTTCCAGCCGCGCGTTATCCACCACCAGCATGCCGCGGGTCCAGGCATCGGCGCCGGGCGTGAGCGCAGCGATCGTGTCGAGGCGGTCATTGCGGATCAGCACTTGCTGGCCTTCGCGCAGGATCTGTTCTTTGGGCTGGCTTTGTGGATGCGCGGCGACGGCCGACTGCAACACGCTCAGGCGTGTGCCTTGCTCCTCGCGCTTGACCAGAAACCGCGTGCCCAGCGCGCGCATGCTGCCTTCGCGGGTTTCGACGATGAAGGGCCGCGCATCGCCATGGCCGGTCTCGACCATGATCTCGCCTTCCTGCAACACGATCAGCCGCTGCCGGGCATCGAAGCGCACATCCACCGCACTGTGGGTGTTGAGGTTGAGCAGGGTGCCGTCGGCCAGATGCACCGTGCGTTGCTCGCCGGTGGCAGTACGTTGATCGGCGAGCCAGTAATCCAGCGGTAGATAACGATCACCGACCAGCAGCGCGACACCGACCACCGCGACAATGCTCGCCAGACCACTGCCCAGCCTGCGCACCCGGCGCAGAATGCCTTCGCGTGATTGCAGCAAGGCGTTGCGGGCCGGACCGCTGGCCACGCTGAAACGCTGATCGAGCATGCCCAACTGGCGCCAGGCCCGGGCGTGCTCTTCATGGGCCGCGTGCCACTTGGCGAACTCTTCGCGCTCCAGCGGGCTGCCGGAATCCAGCGACAACTGCCAGGCAATCGCCGCGTCCAGCACCTGGGCCGAGACCGGTTTGGAACTGGCCGGACTCATGTCGGCTCACCGTACAGGGCGATGTAGCACTGGCGTATCCCCTGCGCGAGGTACTGCCGCACACGCGGCACCGAGACGCCGAGCTTCTCGGCGATTTCGGCATGGCCGAGGCCGTCGAGGCGGTTATAAAGGAAAGCGGCGCGGGCCTTGGTCGACAGTTTGCCGAGCAGACGATCGATGGCCTTGAGGTCTTCGAGGATCAGTTGCTGTTCTTCCACCGAGGGCTGTTCGCCTTCGGGGATCAGCATCAATTCGGCGAGATAGGCTTGTTCCAGCGCGGCACGGCGGAAGTAGTCGAACAGCAGACCTTTGGCGATCGCCACCAGAAACGCCCGGGGTTCGCGCGGCGTCAGCAGTTCATCGCGACCGAGCAGACGCACGAAGGTGTCCTGGCTCAGGTCTTCGGCCCGCTGCGGGCACGCCACGTTGCGCCGCAACCAGCTCAGCAGCCAACCGCGATGGTCGCGATACAACGCACCGACGAGTTCACTGTGAGGGCTTGGGACTGACGACACCAGACGCACCGATTGGGAAATGTTAACCAACGAGAATTGTTCGCGATTCTCGCAGAGGTGGGAATGGTTAGCAATTGGCCACTGGTCGGGTGATCTCAGGAAGACCGCATCATCGTTCTTCGCGAGCAAGCCCGCTCCCACAGGGGAATGCGATCAACTGTGGGAGATTCTATGGTTCATGCCTAGCCCCTAAACGGCTTTAGGTG
>NZ_NQYG01000087.1:0-18191 GCF_002878485.1 Pseudomonas sp. AD21 | reverse complement strand
CAGAATCGAGCCTTGTCCCTCCTCCTCCCTTCAAGTCCTACCATACAAGCGAGCTTGCTCGCGAAGAGGCCGGCACAATCAACATAGCGTCGTCTGACCAGACGCATTCGTGAGCAGGCTCACTCCCACATTGGTTATGTGGTGTTCGGCCATTTTGTGGGTGGACATCAAACCTGTAGGAGTGAGCCTGCTCGCGATAGCGGTCGATTAGTCAGCGCATATGCTGACTGTGCCACCGTCATCGCGAGCAGGCTCGCTCCTGCATTGATCAATGTCATACCGATCATTTGCGCACGACACCAACCCCCGTGGGAGCGGGCTTGCTCGCGAATGCAATCTGTCAGTTGCAGCTGTGTTGTCTGACACAGCGCCTTCGCGAGCAGGCTCGCTCCTGCATTGGATTTGTGTGAAGGTCAGGACTGGCGCGATTCCTCTTCCAGCTGATCCGACTCGAACAACCGCGCCAGTTCCGCCCGGGCTTCCTGGGCGGTCTGCAGGACTTTGGCGGCGTCATCGTAGATCGCGTGCTGGGCTTCCAGCACCTGTTCGTCGTGGTGCTTGAAGCGCTTGATCCGCGCATCGGCCTGAGCCTGGGTCAGACCAAGCCCGACCAGAGTGCGACGGCTCATTTCCAGGCTGGAGTAATAGGTTTCTCGAATCGGCTCGGCGCCGACATCGACCAAGCGGTGCACGTGCTGACGGTTACGCGCGCGGGCGATGATTTTCATGTGCGGATACAGCTTGCGCACGATCTCGGCAGTCTTGATGTTGGTCTCCGGATCGTCCGTGGCGATGACAAAATATTCAGCCTCACCCACCTTGGCCGCGTTGAGAATTTCCGGGCGCATCGGGTCACCGTAGAACACCGGCACACCGCCGAAACTGCGCGACAGCTCGATGGTTTCCACCGAGGTGTCCAGCGCCACGAACTTGATGTTCTGCGCCCGCAGAATCCGCGCCACGATCTGACCCATCCGGCCCATGCCTGCGATCACCACCCGTGGAGCCTCGGTGTCGATTTCGCGGAATTTCTCCGGCACCACCACCGGCTGCACTTTCGGGCTGACCAGCCGTGCACAGATCAGCAGCAGCAAGGGCGTCAACGCCATCGACAGGGTGATGGTCAACACCAGCAGGTCATACAGGCGCGGTTCGAACAGGCCCTGATCGCGACCGATCTTGAACACCACAAAGGCAAACTCACCACCGGCCGCGAGCACAATGCCCAGGCGAATCGCACTGACCTTGTTCAGCCCACCGGCCAGGCGCCCGACCACAAACAGCAGTGGCAGTTTCAAGCCGATCAGCAGCAGTGTCAGCCCCAGCACGGTGATCGGTGCACTGAGCAACAGACTCAGGTTCGCACCCATGCCGACACTGATGAAGAACAGCCCCAGCAGCAGACCTTTGAACGGCTCGATCTGCGCTTCCAGTTCATGGCGATATTCCGAGTCCGCCAGCAGCAGGCCGGCGAGGAATGCCCCGAGCGCCATCGACACGCCGACCAGGTCCATCAGCCACGCCGTGCCGATCACCACCAACAACGCGGTGGCGGTGGACACTTCCGGCAGACCGGTTCTCGCCACAATACGAAACACCGGGCGCAACAGATAACGCCCGCCGACCACCACCACGGCGATCCCGCCGAGTACCTGCAAACCATGATTCAGGCCTCCCGCGCTGCTGGTTTCGTGGCCGCCGCCCGCGAGCATCGGCACCAGTGCGATCAGCGGGATCGCGGCGATGTCCTGGAACAGCAGAATCGCAAACGCCAGCCGCCCGTGGGGACTGGTCAGCTCCTTGCGTTCGGCCAGGCTTTGCAGGCCGAACGCGGTCGATGACAGCGCCAGGCCAAGACCAAGCACAATCGCACTGTTAAGCGGTTGACCGAATACGTACAACGCCAGCACGCCGATCACCGCAGCGGTCAGCAGCACCTGTGCCAGCCCGACGCCGAACACTGATTTGCGCATCACCCACAATCGGCGTGGCGACAGTTCCAGGCCGATGATGAACAGCAGCAACACCACGCCCAGTTCCGAGATGTGCGCAACGCTTTGCGGGTTGCCGATCAGGCCGAGCACCGACGGGCCGATGATCACCCCCGCCAGCAGATAACCGAGCACGGCGCCCAGTTGCAGACGTTTGGCCAAGGGCACGGTGAGCACGGCCGCGAACAGAAACACGACAGCGGCTTGTAACAGGTTGCCTTCATGGGGCATGGGGAAACTCCTGACAACGGTACGGCGGGGGCGTCAAGGATAATGGCTGATCCCCCGTCGCACCACAGGGCGCTTGGGCAGGGGATTTTCGATCAATATCATTGCGAAAGCGTGAATGGCTCTGCGCCGATGAGCGTCCGGCAACTTGAAAGTTGTCGCATTGCCATCATCGAGTAAAGGTGCTCAGGCAGTTATATGGCGATGTAAAGTTATACTTTGGTCTTAAGTGTCCGGTGCGTGATATTGCCGAGCCATTGCGCGTCAACTCGATATTCGCTGGCGATGGGCGAAGTTTTGAATTGGCAAGTCAACTGAAGTGCGATCGCCGGTTAATCAGCGGCCTGGACAGCGGATTCGATAATGTAGAGCTTTAAACGCCATTCATTGCTAATTGCCGGTAGCGATTGTGTGAACCAGATAGTTCATGATTTGCAATTGACCATTAAATGTTTGTTACAACGATTGACAAGGCGAGGGCTCCGAACCTACTATTTTTCACCCAAGATGCTGGCTGCTTATAACGGCCGTCATGAAGCGACCAGGATGGCCGCACGAAGTTTTCATAAGGAATTGAAACTTGTATCTGGATTCCATTGGATCGGAACCTCTGCGATTTCGACTCGATCAGTTCGTTTTCTGTTTTATCCAGAACGTGGCACAAGATCGTGCACAGGCTGAAATCGAGGCGTCATTGTCCCGTCGCCAAATTCATGGCAATCATTCGATAAAGTCCCGGACTGCGGCGGCCTCAGCCGAGTTCATCATTTCAAAAAACCGAAAAAGCCCTGTGCGGCAGCTTGCTCTCCAAGCCGCAGATGAGGCGTTTTTGAACGGTTCATAACGCCAACAACTTCAGTCAAATCGGATCGCCGCGAGCCGTCACGCGCTTATAAAGCCGTCACTCTCGCCTGAGCGAATTCGCCACTCTGAAGTTGTGCCCCCGAGGCGAAAAATATATCTATTGAAAGTAAAGTTTTAATAAGGATTTGAAACTTTGTACCTGAAATTCATGCGGCCTGTTTAAAAAGACTGACTTGACGAGCTCCCGAGATGTCGCGGAGCCGAGCGAGTGCGTCTTTCTGTGCGGCCAGTCAGGTACTTGTCTCTCCTGAATTTCCGTCGTGTGGCGGTCGAAATTTTTGATGCAACCTCTGCTGTAGTGCGCGAATAAGCATATTTAATGTGAAGTTTTCATAAGGATTTGAAACTGTGTACTTGGATTCCATTGATTCAGAACGTCAACGCCTGCAACCCGACAAACTCGCGAGTGATGAGGCACTGGCTGCACTGTCGCGGATCGAGCAGTACGACAGTCGCTCGATGTATTGCCGGGAGCACGCGCAGCCCAACGAACGGATCTTTTTGAGCGGTCAGCAGGCGCTGGTAAGGCTGCTGCTGTCCCAGGCTGAACTTGATCGATCCAACGGCATTCGTACGGCGGGGTTTGTCAGCGGTTATCGCGGCTCACCGCTGGGCGGCGTGGACCGCGAACTGGTCAAGGCCAAGGCTGTTCTGGAAAACGCCAACGTTCGCTTTCTACCGGCGATCAACGAAGATCTGGCGGCCACGGCGCTGATCGGCACCCAGCGCGTGGAAACCGATCCGCAGCGTCTGTATGACGGTGTGTTCGGCATGTGGTACGGCAAGGGGCCGGGCGTCGATCGCTCGGGTGACGCGATCAAGCATGGCAGCTCCTATGGTTCGTCGCCCAACGGTGGCGTGCTGGTGGTCACCGGCGACGATCACGGTTGCGTGTCGTCGTCGATGTCGCATCAATCCGACCGCACACTGATCGCCTGGGGTTTGCCGGTAATTCATCCGGCCGGCCTTGACGACTACGAACGCTGCGGTTTGTGGGGTTGGGCGCTGTCCCGGGTGTCAGGATTGTGGGTGGGGTTCAAGGCCATTACCGAGACGGTCGAGGCGACTACCTCCGTCGAGTCGATCACGCTGCCGACGTTCGTCACCCCGGATATCGATCCGGGGCCGGACGGCTTGCACTGGCGCTGGCCGGATTTGCCAGGCATGCAGATCGAGCGCCGGACCGCGTTCAAGTTCGACGCGGCCCGCGCCTTTGCCCTGGCCAACCCGATCGATACCGCCGTCACCGCGCCAGCCCGGCCAACGCTGGTCATCGCGGCAGTCGGCAAGGCGTATGGCGACGTTCGCCAGGCCTTGCAGCAATGCGGCATCGCCCTCGAACAACTGGAAAACGCCGGCGTCGCGTTGCTCAAGATCAACCTGGTGTATCCGCTGTCGCCGGTGCTGGACGCCTGGACCCAGCGCGCTGACAAGGTGCTGATCATTGAAGAGAAGCAGGCGATCGTCGAAGAACAGCTCAAACAGAAGTACTACAACGCCGCCCACGACCAGCGTGCGGTGATCATCGGCAAGACCGACGAAGACGGCCAACCGCTGATCTCGGATCACGAGGAACTGCGGCCGTCGCGCATCGCCGCATTGCTTCAGCAGCGTCTGCAAGGCCTGGGCATCGACCTGAGCCTTCCGCATTTCTGGCGCATGCCCGGCATCTCGCGGGCTGGCGACTGGATCCGGCGCACGCCTTATCTGTGCTCCGGTTGCCCGCACAACACCTCGACCCAGGTGCCCAAAGGCAGTGAAGCGCGGCTCGGCATCGGTTGTCATGCGATGGCGGCGCGCATGCCGGAACGCTCGACCACCGGCAGCGTGCAGATGGGCGGGGAAGGGGTCGACTGGCTGGGCCAGGCTCCGTTCGTGCAGACCCCGCACATCTTCCAGAACATCGGCGACGGGACCTTTTTCCACTCTGGATTCCTTGCTGTGCGCCAGGCCATCGCAGCCGGTGCGACCATCACCTACAAGTTGCTCTACAACGATGCCGTGGCCATGACCGGTGGTCAGCCTATCGACGGCAAGCTGACGGTGAAGAAAGCCGTTGAGTTGCTCAAGGCTGAAGGCGCACAGCGAATCGTGGTGGTGGCGGATGACCTGCAGCGCTATCAGGCGCATGACAGCCTGCCCCAGGGCATCGAAGTGTTTCACCGTGAAAAACTGGCAGAGGTGCAATTGCAGCTGCGTGACACTCGCGGTGTCAGCGTGCTGATTTTCGATCAGGTCTGCGCGGTCGAAGGGCGCCGTCGCAAGAAGCAATTGCCGGCACCGCTGGTGAAGACTGAAGTGGTGATCAACGAAGCCGTCTGTGAAGGTTGTGGCGACTGCCAGGTCAAATCCAATTGCCTGTCGGTGGTTCCGGTGCAAACGCCGTTCGGCGCCAAGCGTCGCATCGATCCGCACTCGTGCAACACCGATCTGTCGTGCATCAAGGGCTTTTGCCCAAGCTTCGTGACGGTGACCGGCAAACCACGGCAACGGCCGCGCAAACTGGCCGACAGCGCCCAGGTGCTGGCGCGGGCCGAAGCACTGGCGCTGCCGCCAGTGCCGCGCTCGCTCGAGCTGCCGTATGAAATGCTGTTGGCCGGTGTCGGTGGTACGGGTGTGGTGACCGTGGCGCGGGCGATTGCCATGGCTGCTCACCTGGATGGGCGTGCGGTCAGCGTGCTCGACTTCACCGGTTTCGCGCAGAAGGGCGGCGCGGTGTTGAGCCATGTGCGCCTGGCCGGTAATGCCGATGCGCTGCACCAGCACCGCATCGATATCGGCGGTGCCGACCTGCTGCTCGCCGCCGATCTGGTGGTGGCCAGCGAGGACGATGCACTGGTGACGCTGCGGCCGAACAAAACCGTGGTCATTGCCAACAGTGCCCTGACCCAGACCGGCGCGATGTTGCGCAATACCCAGCTGAATATCGAAACCGACGCGATTCAAGCGTTTTTGAAAGAGCAGGTCGGCGCCGAGCACTTCCACAGCCTCGATGCCGGGGAGTTGGCGAACTCGCTGGTCAGCCCGATGCAAGCCAACATGCTGTTGCTCGGTTACGCCTGGCAGAAGGGGACGGTACCGGTGTCGCTGCCCGCGCTGAAAAAGGCCATCGATCTGGCCGGCAGCGCCACCACCAACCATCTGGCCTTTGCCTGGGGCCGACTGTGGGCGCAGGACACAGCTTTTGTCGCACCTTATCTCGATCAGCCGGTGGACGCCGTGTCGACGATTGCGATCCGCGACATCAGCGACATGCGCGGTCGCCGCGAAGGCCTCGAGCAGTTGATCAACAGCCGCAGCGAGTTCCTGATCAGCTACCAGAACGCCGCGTATGCGGCACGTTATCGCAAGGTCATCGAGCAACTGCGGGCACTGCCGGCCGCCGGTGATGACAGCGCACTGACGCAAGCCGTGGCACGCAACCTGTTCAAGCTGATGGCTTACAAGGACGAGTACGAAGTGGCGCGACTGCTCACCACGCGCAGTTTCACCGACTCGCTGAAGGCCCGGTTCGACGGCGGCATTCGTCTGAAGTTCCACTTTGCCTTGCCGCTGCTGCGCAAGAACCAAGAGGGCACCGGCGAGCCGAAAAAGATCGCGTTTTCCGGCTGGATCCTGCCGCTGTTGAAGGTCCTGGCCAAGGGCCGCGTATTGCGCCACACCCGGTTCGACCCGCTGGGTTATTCCGCCGAGCGCCGCGAAGAGCGCCGCCTGCTGAGCGATTACGAGCAAACCCTGCAACGCCTGTTGCCGAAGTTGAACTCGGAGAATCTGTCGGCGTTCGTCGCCTGGGCGAATCTGCCGGATTCGATTCGCGGCTACGGTCACGTCAAGGACCGCTCGATGGCGGCGGCACGTCTGCGCGAGAAAGAACTCATCGAACAGATTCTGGCGGACAAGCCGGTCATCCACGGTGTCGAGTCATGGCAGCCATCAACCATCATCGCCAGGCAAATGAGCGCAGAAGAGCGCGACGTGATGGAAGCCTCCTGACGGGAGGCTATCGCCAGCCCCACACCACAAGAAATACAACAATTACCGAGATGAGCTGACCACGATGAATAACGACTGCATTTCGCCCGACCTCCTGCACAAAGGTTCGGCTGACGACGTATTGATTTGCGCCCCTAGAGACGCGCTACCGTTGTATCTGGACGAAACCCTGATTGAGGCCAACGGGCATAACCCGCTGGTGCGCAACTATGCCTTGAGCGCCAACCAGCAGCGGCGCTTCGAGATTGCGCCCGATCTGCAGAAAAAGAGCCGGATGGACGGCGTGGGTGCCGATGATGAATGGAACAAGGTCAGGGCGCTGCCCTACCAGATCGTCGCCGCGCAGATGGGGGCGGTCCAGGCGAAGGGCGACAACCTGGAGTTTGCCGTTGCCGCCTTGTGCGAATCGATTCCGCCGATCCGCCGCGCCAGTTCGTTTCGCTTCATCAATAACGCCGACAACTACTTCTTCTACCGCAAGGCACACGAACATGTGCCGGGGACGATGTTCATCGAAGCGGCGCGCCAGGCGGTCTATCACCACCTGTACCACCACACCGACCATGCGCGTGGTGCTGTGACCGTCAGCGTCAATGAGCTGAACTCGAGTTTTTTCGCCTACGCCGAGCTGATGTATCCAATCGAGCTGGTGGTCGACAACATGACCCCGAGCGATGCCACGTCGCCAAAGAAAATCCATCTGCGGGTTGCGTTCTATCAACGCCAGACCTTGTTCGCCACGGTCGACACCAAAGCCACCGTGATCGATATGCCGCTGTTCGAAAAGACACGCAACATCTTCATCTACTCCAACGACTGGTTTGCACCGCTGCAACCGTTGACGCTGGCCTGCACCCTGAGCGACGAGCAGGGCCGCCGCGCCGAGGTGCAGTTGTTGGGCCTGGGTAAAAGCGGCTGCGTGACGACAGCATCGGATCTGCCCGACCCGGTCAGCCTGAATATCGTTTACGACGGCAAATTCAGTTTTACCGCCGGCATCCGCCGCGTCGGGCAGGGCGAGCATTCGTCGTGGGAGTTCGCCGAGGTGGATTTCAATGGCTTGCAGGTGATCAGCGACATGATCAAGCGCGGTTTTGTCTACCTCGATGAACCGGCGCTTGCGGCACTGAAGCAATGATCAAGGAAAACCCCGCCTTCAAGGCAGCCACCCAGGCGTTGTATTTCGGCGCGCATGCGGTGGCGAAGAACCGGCTGTATTTTTCCTCGCTCGGCATGGATTTGTGTGACGAACACGGCTTCCCGCAGCCAGCGTTTTTTTCGGTCTATCAAGCCTTGATGGATGGTGGTGCCGGCTTTGGTTTTCTCGGTAATGCCAGCGTCGACGCCGATGCGCGCTACAACAGCCGTGGGCTGCGGCTGACCTCGGCGGCTCACGCACAGGCCCTGCGTCCGCTGTTTGAAGCGGCGCGGGCGCGGGGTTTTCCGCTGGGGGTACAACTGCAGCATTACGGGCCGCAGTCTCTGCCGTCGAAGCAGGGGATTATTCTGACCCCCAGCGCCATCGCGTCCCCGACCATCCTCAGTGCGCATCCCGAGGCGCGGGCGATGGCAATGACCGAGGCGCAGATCCAGCGCTGCATCGAGCAGTTCTGCGCCGCCGCGCGCTACGCGCAACAGGCCGGGGCCACGCTGATCCAGTTGCAGGCATCCAACGGTTATCTGATCAGCAGCTTCCTCTCGCCGAAGACCAACCGGCGCGAAGATGACTGGGGTGGCACGCCGCTCAAGCGTGCCAGGCTGTTGCTCGCCATCGTGGCTGGCATCCGCGAGGCCACCGACCACAAGGTCGCGGTCACCGTGCGCCTGGGCATGGACGACGGCCTGGGCGAGGAAGGGCAGCACGCCGCGTTGCTGGGTGATGTCGTCGCCGCGCTGGAGGCCAGTGGGGTCGTGGCCATTACCTGTTCGCTGGGCATCAGCGAGACCTTCCGTTTCTTTTTCAAAAATACCGAACAGGCCCTGGCCATGGCGCGCGCCGGCTGCCGCTATCTGAAGCGTTTCGTGCGGATTCCACTGGGCTTTACCGGCTCGGTCGCGGACGTGGCGCAAGCCGATGAAATCATCGCCAGTGGTGATGCCGATTTCGTCGGGTTCGGCCGCGCCATGCTCGCCGACCAGCGCTTTGTCGCCAAGCAACTGGCGGGCCGAGCGGATCAGGTCAATCGCTGCCGGGGCGATGCCTTTTGTTTCCGCGACAAAAAAGATCCCATGGCCGAGCGCGTTTACTGCTGCGTCAATCCTGACTATCGACGGCCAGAACAACTACAACAGCACTATGAGGAAACCCTGAAATGAACTTCAACGCCAAGATCGCCCTTGTTGTCGGCGGCACACGCGGGATCGGTTTCGATGTCAGCCAGAAGCTGATCAACGCCGGCTGCATCTGCTACATCACCGGGCGCAACGAGGACGATGGCCTGACCGCGCAAAGTCGCCTCGGCGAAAACTGCACGTTCATCCCAAGCGACGTCACCGACGAAGCCTCGGTGATCGAGCTGTTCCGCATCATCAACGACAAACACGGTCGCCTTGATCTGGCTGTCAACAATGCCGGCGTCACCTCCAGGCACGCGCCGATCCGTGACATGGATTTCCCAGACTGGAAACGCGTGCTGGAGATCAATCTGCTGGGCCCGCTGCTGTTGCTCAAGCACGAGACCAACCTGATCTCGAAACACGCCGGCGGCTCGATCGTGAACGTTTCGTCCTGCGCCGGTCTGCTCGGGGTTGCCAAGCAAAGTGCCTACTCCACCAGCAAGGCTGCGCTGAACATGCTCACGCAGGTGTGCGCGATCGAGTGCGCGGAAGAAGCCTTGCCTGAGCGGCATTCGATTCGCGTCAACGCCGTATGCCCTGGCCCGACACTGGGCGGCATGAACTCGGAAGAACGCCTGAAAGCCAACCCGGAATCGACCAAACACAAGCTGCAGGTGACGGCGATGAAGCGTTTCGCCAATCCGGGCGAAATCTCTGCCGCGATCCTGTGGCTGCTGAGCGACGCGTCTTCGTTTGTCACCGGCACCGTGATGCCGGTTGATGGCGGTTTTTCCGCCGGTAAATTCTGATGCACACGGTCAAACGCAACGCCACCACAGGTTCCCGCGAGAAGGGCAAACAGCGGGTGTTCATCACCGGCGTGAGCAGCGGCATCGGCGAGGCGCTGGCGCAGCTGCATCTGCAAAACGGGCACACGGTTTTTGGCACCTCGCGCCGTCAGCCGTATCAGTTGATGGACCATCCGAACTTCCACTTTCGGCCATTCGACCTCTCCCGGCCGAGCGCGATGGGCGAGCTGTTCAAGGACAACTTTGCCACCGTTCTGGAGCAGGGCGTCGACCGGTTTTTCCTCAATGCCGGGGTCAGCGGAAACGTGCCGGGGCGTGGCGGGGAGTTCTCGCTGGATGAGTTGCAGCATGTGCTCAACGTCAACGTGCTGGCGAACAAAGCCATTCTCGATTTGATGCTGTCTGCAGCGCATCGTCCAGCGACCTGCGTGCTGTCAGCCTCGATGGCCGGCGTACGCTTTCGTGCGGGTACGCTGCCGTACAGCCTGTCGAAAGCTGCGCTGAAGGCATTGGGTGGCGTTTATGCCGAGGAAAATCCGGAGATCTTCTTCGCCGTGCTCGGCCTGTGCAACGTCGACACCGGTCTGTCGCGGCAGGTGAGCTTCAGCCAGCGCACCGCTGACTTTCCTGACCTCAAGTCGCTACAGCAACGAGCCCTGGCGCCTGGCTACATGGTCTCGCCCGCGCAACGCGCAATCGACATCCTGGCGATGATCGACGCACCCGACGCCTACGGGATCAAGAGCGGGCTATTTGTCGACATGCGCACGGCGCTGGCCGATCACCAGAAAGCGCACCAGTCATCGTCTCAAGCGTAGTGAGCGCAGGGACCTGTATCAGCCAATAAAGGAATGTTGGAATGTTCAATCAAGTCAAAACGCTGACCGAGTCAGCCGTGCGGCAACAGGATCTGTTGTTGAGCACCCCGATCGATTTGTCCCAGGGCGAAGACAGCCGCCTCTATGGCGTGGACGGCAGTATCGACTCGCTGACGCTGGTGTCGATCATCGTCGATGTCGAGGAAAAGCTGCGCAGCCAGCTGGGCGTTGAGGTACGTCTGGCCGATACCACCGATCTGCCCGAATCCGCCACGCCGTTTGCCACGCTGGGCACGCTGATCGCCTACATCATGGACCGGTTGTCTGCAGCGCAAGCTCAGGCTCAAGCCGTTTGATCGAATCACGGGGTGGGGTATGCAAGTAGCAGCATTTTTGGCTCATCTGAAAAGCGCCGGCAGCCAAATGGCGATCGTCAGCGATGAGGGGCGATTTACCTATGATCAGTTGCACGCGCAAATAAACGCTTATGGTGCGGAGCTGGCGGAAAAGTCCGTCCGCGATTCGTGCGTGCTGCTGGTCGATAACTACAGCTTCAACAGCGTCTGCATGCTGTTCGCATTGTGGCTGCACAACAACGTCGTGGCGCTTTCTGTGCCCAAGGGCGAGGAGCAACTGGCGACGCTGGCCGGCGTCGCGGGCGCGCGGTTTTCGGTGATCGGCGGGGCGCCGGAGTTTGCGCTTATCCCTCACGGCAACCATCAGGTACCGCCCACGGTCGACGGGCTGCTGGCGCGGCATCAGGCCGGGTTCATTGTGTTTTCTTCAGGCTCGACCGGCCCGGCCAAGGGCGTGGTGCACAGCATTGCGCCGTTCTTCGAGCGCTATCTGAGTGCGGAGCACTGCGGCGCGATTCTGGCGTTTCTGCTGTTCGATCATATCGGTGGGCTGGTCACGGTCCTGCAAGCGCTGGCGACGCATGGCACGTTGATTCTGCCCAACGAGCGTTCGCCGCAAGAGGTCGGTCGCTGCATCGAATTGTTCAATGTGCAAACCCTGCACGTGTCGCCGACGCTGCTGAACCTGGCGACGATCACCGGGGTCTTCCAGAAGTGGGACACGACCAGTTTGCAGCGCATCTATTTCGGCTCGGAGCCGAGTTCGCCGGAGGCCATCCAGCGCATTGCCAACGTGATGCCGCAGGTGCAATTGCAGCAGTTGTACGGGATGTCGGAAATCGGTGTGCTGCCGTGCCGCAGCAAGGACGGCGACAGCGCATGGATGAAGATCGAAGACCCGAATTACAGCCTGCGGGTGGTCGACGGCATTCTGCACGTGCGCGGCGCGACCAACATGCTCGGCTACCTGGCGAGCGCTGGCGACCTGTCGAGTGACGGCTACCTGATTACCCATGATCTGGCCGAGGAGCACGAAGGCTACTTTCGGGTCACGGGGCGCGCGGTCGATCTGATCAACGTCGGCGGCAAGAAGGTGTTTCCGTCGCACGTGGAAAGCGTGCTGATGGGCCTGGAAAACGTCTCTGACGTGGTGGTCTACGCACAACCCAACCCATTGCTCGGGCAGATCGTTGCGGCGCGTTTCACGCTGTTCGAGCCGGAAGCGCTGGAGGCGTTCAAGGTCCGCCTGTATCAGCACGTTCGCGGCGTTCTGGCCCCGGAACAACTGCCACGGGTGGTGTCCATTGCCGAGACTCCGCTGTACACCAGCCGCTTCAAGAAAATGCGTCACCCCGGCGTTCTCGCCCAGTCGTGAGACCGGGTTACTCATCACGTTATAAGGAAATGACAAATGGTTGATCTGGTAAAAATGCGCGCAAGCATCGCTGAAATCCTGTTCATTCCGGTGGCCGAGTTGCACGGCGAAACTGTGCTGGAAAACAGCGACAACTGGGACTCGATGGCGCGAATCGGGATTATCGCGCTGGTGTTCGAACAAGTCGGCGTGAGCGTGTCGGGCGAGGAGATCGAGCGTGTGGTCACGGTGCAGGATCTGTTCGATCTGATCGACCGGAAAATCAAGGACGCCGCATGAGCCTGCTGACCATTGAAGGTGTCGCGATTCGTGCGGTCACGGCGGCGCTGCCTGAGCGCCGTGTCACTGAAGAGGACTTCGCCGAACTGTTCGGCGCCAAGGAAGTCGCGCGCATCGCCAAGAGCACCGGCATTCAGTCGATCCGCGAAACCAGAACCCTGCACACCTCCGACCTGATCATCGCCGCGTGCCGCAACCTGCTCGACCAAGGGCATGCTGTGGCAGCGGACATCGATGGCCTGATTGTGGTGACCCAGACCCCGGATTCATGGGTGCCGGGCGTCGGCTTCGTGGTGCAGCAGGCTCTCGGCCTGCCGCAGCATTGCCTGGTGCTGAATGTCGCCGCTGGCTGCTCCGGCTACATCAGTGCGCTGGTGCAAGCGGGGGCGCTGATTTCGTCCGGCGCCTGCAAGAAGATCCTGCTGTGTACCGGTGACGTGACCACGCGGATCCTCGACGAGCGCGACCGCCACGTGAAAATGCTCTTTGGCGACGCCGCTTCGGCGACCTTGCTGGAACCGGGTGCAGGCAAGTTCGAGTTCATCTGCGGCGCCGACGGCAGCGGCGGTGCGGCGCTGCAGTCCGACATCGCCTATGCCCGGGAAGAGGGCAGTCACGTCTGCGCGACCATTCAGCGTTTGCAGATGGATGGCACGGCGGTGATGAATTTTGCCCTGAGCCGGGTCCCGCAGACCGTCAAGGCTTTGCTTGAAGCCACGGGGTCAAGTCCTGCTGCGCTGGACTTGCTGGTACTGCACCAGGCGAACGAGTTCATGCTCAATTACCTGCGACGGATGATTGGCGTGGCAGCGGAAAAGATGCCGGTCGACATCGATGGCGTCGGCAACACCAGTTCGACCTCGATTCCGATCGTGCTGTCGCGCCATGCCGCGATCGGTACACCGCAGGCCGAGCACGTTGTGCTGTGCGGTTTCGGAGCCGGATTGTCGTGGGGCGCGCTGAAGGCTGACCTGCGTCAGACCATCGCTGTGGCACCCTGTGAGGTACCGGAAAAGACCGCTCTGGCGGACTCGTCGGCGCAGGCAGCAGGTGAGCGTCTGCAGGCTTGATCCAGTCATTGACTGGCGATACGCAGCACCTTTGCGGCGATGCCCGCATCGACCTCAAAGGTGCCGCGCTCTGGTTCACATCGTCTGATCACACGGGACCGCTGATTCATGAATCGCACACTCTGCAACGCACTGGGCATCATCGGGCGCAGGGACAATCTGCTGTGGGAATATCCGTCGCCTTTTCTGCGGTGGTTCCAGTTTCACGAGTGTCACGAATCGGGTGCGATCCGTGCGCAACCCGAGGCCATCATCGCTGCTGTTTGCGCGCTCGACATGCGCGAAGACCGCGTGGTCGATACGCTGCTATCGCTGCGCGAATTACCCGGGAAAATACTGCGCAAGTTCGGCGACCCCGCATTGCAGCAACCATCCGCTCCCTTTGGTTTTGATGCCTTCACGCTCCTTGAACGCACCGCCTCTGAAGTGACCTTCGGTTTGGCGGGACGCTTCTGGCGCCCGGATCTGAAGACGGGCCACATCCCTGACGCTCAAGCTTTCAAGGCATTGGATGACCCGAACGTCGCCAAACTGGTACTGCGCTTTCAGGTCATCGAGCATGCCCAGGACATCTACACTTTGCGCACTGAAACCTTCGTCTATTGCGCCAATACACGTACGAAAATACTGTTCACCCCTTACTGGCTGATGATCCGCCTGGCCAGCGGCTGGATCCGGCGGCGCAACCTGGCTTCGATCCAGCGGCAATTCTCGACGGAGCGCGCGGTGTAAAAGCGCGCATCAATTGGTTACATTGATAGCCTCTGCGAATCAGTCCTTTGCGAGTTCCGCCATGGCCATCAACTTCGACCTCAACGACCTGCAAGCTTTTCGCGCCGTGGTCGAGCAAGGCAGTTTCCGCAAGGCCGCCGACACCGTGCGCCTGTCGCAACCGGCCCTGAGCCGGCGCATCGAAAAGCTCGAAGACGCCCTCGGCGTGAAGCTGTTCGAGCGCACCACGCGCAAGGTCAGCCTGACCCAGGCCGGACGCGGTTTCATGCCCAGCGTCGAGCGCTTGCTGGATGACCTGGACGTGGCGTTGCTGGGCATCAGTGAAGTGGCCTCGACGCGACTGGGGCATGTCACGGTGGCCTGCGTGCCGTCGGCGGCGTATTACTTCATGCCGCGTGTGGTCGCCCGTTATCACCAGCAGTTTCCGCGAATCAAAGTCAAAGTCCTCGATTCCAGCGCCCACGATGTGCTCAGCGCCGTGGTCAACGGCGAGGCGGATTTCGGCTTGAGTTTCATGGGCACTCAGGAGGCGAAAGTCGAATTCGAACCGCTGGTGCAGGAAAGCTACGTGGTTGCCTGTCGCCGCGATCACCCGTTGGCTGGACGCAGCAGCGTGACTTGGGATGAGTTCTATCAGCAGGACTACATCTCGCTGGACAAGACCTCCGGCAACCGTTTCCTTCTCGATCAGGCCTTGAGCAGCGTGGTGCCGCAGCGCCCGAGCATCTGCGAGACGCGGCATGTGACGACCATGATCGGACTGGTGGAAGCAGGGTTGGGCGTGGCGGCTGTGCCGCTGATGGCACTGCCCGGCCCGGATCATCCGATTCTGACGCGGGTGCCGCTGACCGATCCGCAAGTGATGCGCAGTGTCGGCATCATCAAGCGCCGGGGTCGCACGTTGACCCCGGCGGCATTGGAACTGGAGCGGCTGGTGGTGGAAATGAAAGTCCAGCCGCCAACGATCAGCGCTTGACCGAATCCAGCCCGGTGGCCTGTACGTCAGCCTGGGCGGCGGGTGCGGCGAGGTAGTCAAGCAAGGCCTTGGCCTCTTTTGGATGCTGCGCGCTGACCGGAATGCCGGCGGCGAAGCGCGTCACCGACTGCACAGACTCCGGAATCTTGCCGACAAAACTCACCCCCGGCACCGGCAGCAATTCGCTGACCTGCTGGAAGCCCAGTTGATAGTCGCCAGTGGCAACTACCGAGCCGACCGGGATTTTCGGGATCATCTTCGCCTTCGGTTTCAGTTGATCTTCGACGCCAAGCTTCTTGAACAACTGCTGTTCGATGTACACGCCGCTGGCGCTGTCGGAGTAGGCCACCGACTGTGCATCGAGCAGGGTTTTCTTCAGGCCTTCGACGCTGCTGATGTCCGGTTTCGGCGCGCCTTCACGCACCACCAGGCCTATCCGCGAGTCCGCCAGTTCAACCCGCGAGGCCGGGTCGACCTTGCCCTGTTTGATCAGGTCATCGAGGGCGTAGCCGACCATGATCACCACGTCGGCGTGTTCACCGCGTGCGAGACGGTTGGGGATCGCCTCCGGGGCCTTACCCATCGACGGGCCGAGTTGGGTGTCGAGGGTGTTGCTGGTGGCGGCAGCGAATTTCGGACCGAGGATTTTGTACGCGGCGGTGAAGCCGCCCGACGTCATCACGTTCAGCTGTTCAGCGTGTGCCAGGGCGCTGAACGCGAAGAGGGCGACGGCGCTGAGGTTGATCAGTTTTTTCAAGGTGATTGCTCCTTATGCGGCGACCGGTTGCAAACGGCCGCCTGCGCGGCGATAGAGGTACAGCGTGGCGCACAACGCACACAGCGCGCCGACGCTCATCCAGTAACCGGGCGCGGCCTTGTCACTGGTGTACTGGATCAGGAAGGTCGACATCGCCGGGGTGAAGCCACCGAAAATCGCGGTCGCCAGGCTGTAAGCGAGGGAGAAACCGGCCACCCGCACTTCCACCGGCATGATCTCGGTCAGTGCCGGAATCATCGCGCCGTTGTACATGCCGTAGATGAACGAGAGCCACAACAGCGACAGCAACATGTGGCTGAAGCTTGGCGCCTGCACCAGGTACGACAGCGCCGGATACGTGGTGGCCAGGGCCAGCAGGGACATGGTGATCAGCACCGGACGCCGGCCGATACGGTCGGACAACATGCCGCCAATCGGCAGCCAGAAGAAGTTCGACACACCCACCAGCAGCGTCACCAGCAGCGCGTCGGAGGTGCTCAGGTGCAGCACGGTTTTGCCGAAGGTCGGCGCGTATACGGTGATCAGGTAAAACGCGGTGGTGGTCAGCGCGACCATCAACATGCCGCCAAGTACCACACCCCAGTTCTGGCCGAGGGTGCGGAACACTTCGCCTATGCTCGGGCGGTGTTTGCGGGCTGCGAACTCTTCGGTTTCCGCCAGGTTACGGCGCAGCAGGAAGATGAACGGCACGATCAGGCAGCCGACGAAAAACGGAATCCGCCAGCCCCAGTCAGCCACCACGCTTGGCGCCATCCACGCGTTCAGCGCATAGCCCAAAGCAGCGGCGACGATGATCGCCACTTGCTGGCTGGCCGACTGCCAGGCAGTGAAAAAGCCCTTGCGGCCCGGGGTGGCGATCTCCGAGAGATACACCGAAACCCCGCCCAGCTCCGCACCGGCGGAGAACCCCTGCAACAGCCGTCCGATCAACACCAGCGCCGGGGCGAACAGACCGATGGTCTCGTATCCGGGCACCAGCACAATCAGGATCGTGCCACTGGCCATGATCGACAGGGTGACAATCAACCCTTTACGCCGACCGACATCATCGATGTAGGCGCCGAGCACGATGGCACCCAGCGGGCGCATCAGAAAGCCTGCGCCGAACACGGCAAACGTCATCATCAGGGAAGCGAACTCACTGCTCGCCGGGAAGAACACCGCCGCGATCTGCGTGGCGTAGAAGCCGAACAGAAAGAAGTCGAACTGTTCGAGGAAGTTGCCCGAGGTGACCCGGAAAATGGCGCCGGCCCGCGAGCCGCTGTGTGGGATTGAGGCTGTCATAGAAAAGAACTCCACCGCTTTTATGACGTGCGCGACGTGGAAGCGGCGCACGGTTGTTATTGCGGCGGATAGTGGCGCAGGTGTAACTGGATGTTAATTGCATTGTTGGTATGGATTGATGCGTAAAGCGGATCAATCCTCTGAAACACCGCTGCACCTGTGGAAGCGAGCTTGCTCGCGAAAGCGGTGTATCAGGCAATGAAAATGTTGGATGTGCCGGCCTCTTCGCGAGCAAGCCCGCTCCCACAAGTTTGCGGGTTGACTGCAAATCTCGTTAACCGCACTGGACCCTGTGGGAGTGAGCCTGCTCGCGAAAGCGGTGTGTCAGGCAATGAAAATGTTGGATGTGCCGGCCTCTTCG
>NZ_NQYG01000086.1:0-19426 GCF_002878485.1 Pseudomonas sp. AD21 | reverse complement strand
AACCCCAATTGCGAAAGCAATTGGGGTTTTGTTTTGCCCGCAGGAAAGTGGTTTGCTTGATTTCTATGCAATCGCTCGGCTCATGGCTATTATTCGGGCCTCATTGTGAGGCGAGACCTGCATGCTGACGTTGTTGAATCTTTTAAAGGATGGTCGATTCCATTCTGGCCAGGCTCTGGGGCTTGCTCTGGGTATCAGTCGAAGTGCTGTATGGAAGCAGCTTCAGCATCTTGAGGCTGAACTCGGGTTGTCCATTAATAAGGTCCGGGGTCGAGGCTATCAACTTGCGGCACCCTTGACGTTGCTTGATCCTCTGGAAATCAGCGCCCTGGCTTCGGTTTGGCCGATGACTGTCTTTGGCTCCATAGACTCCACCAATGCAGAGGCGCTGCGCGCGATCAATCAAGGGTGTGCGGCTCCGTTTCTGGTATTGGCGGAGCGGCAGATCTCCGGTCGAGGTCGCAGGGGGCGCAAGTGGGTAAGTCCTTTTGCTGAAAACCTCTATTACAGCCTTGTACTGCGTATTGAAGGCGGCATGCGCCAGCTTGAGGGGTTGAGTCTTGTGGTCGGTCTGGCGGTTATGCATGTCCTGCGAAAGCTCGGTGTGTCGGGCGCTGGATTGAAGTGGCCCAACGACGTATTGGTCGGAAACAAGAAAATTGCCGGTATTCTTCTGGAACTCGTAGGGGATCCTGCAGACGTTTGTCACGTGGTGCTGGGCATAGGCATTAACGTGAATATGCAGGTTGCTGACGAGGTCGGCCAGCAATGGACGTCGATTCGACTCGAGACGGGCAGGAGCTGTGATCGCAACGTATTGGTGGCGGAGCTAAGCGAGCAGTTGCGTGGCTATATCCATCGCCATCAGGTCGATGGCTTTTCAGCACTCCAGGATGAGTGGCAAAAGGATCATATGTGGCAAGGTCGCTCGGTTTCGTTGATAGCCGGCACTAGTCATATTGAAGGTGTAGTGCTCGGTATTGATGGTCAAGGGGCGCTGCGCTTGAAGGTGGATGGCGTGGAAAAAGTATTTAGCGGTGGTGAGCTCAGTCTGAGGTTGCGTGATGATTCTTGAGCTCGACTGTGGGAACAGCTTTATCAAGTGGCGGGTATTGAATTCCGCTGCCGGAGATCTTTTCGCGGAAGGTGTGGTCGACTCGGATCAGGCCCTGGTGGCTAGTCTGCATGCATTGGACGGCCTATCACTGCGCAACTGTCGCTTGGTTAGTGTCAGGACTAACGAGGAGACCGCCGCTCTGACTCGGATTCTCGAGCAGATGTTCGCCCTTTCTGTAGTGTGTGCGAAGCCGGCCAATGAAGTGTCTGGTGTCAAGAATGGCTATGACGACTATGAGCGTCTGGGGCTGGATCGTTGGTTGGCAATGCTCGGCGGTTTTCACTTGGCCGCAGGCGCTTGTCTGATTCTTGATTTCGGCACTGCAGTGACCGCGGACTTCATTAGTGCCGAGGGGGAGCATCTGGGAGGGTTCATTTGTCCGGGGATGCCATTGATGCGAAATCAGCTGCGCACACATACTCGGAATATCCGTTATGGAGATTTGGCTGCCGAGCGGGCTCTGACAAGTCATGCTCCGGGGCGGAGTACCGTTGAGGCGGTGGAGCGTGGGTGCTCGTTGATGTTGAGAGGTTTCGTGCTGACCCAAATGGAGATGGCCCGATCCTATTGGGGTGAACGCTTCACCGTCTTTATTACTGGTGGCGACGCAGGTTTGGTTGCGGATGTTGTGCCTGATGCCCGAGTCGTCCCGGATCTGGTCTTTGTGGGGTTGGCCATGGCGTGTCCCCTATCTTGAGGTTTGTATGCGTTGGTTGTTCCTGCTGCTTGTTGTTCTCAATGTGTTCTATTACGTCTGGCATCAGCAGGAGGCGCCCTTGCGAGCAAAAGATGTCACGCCACTCAGCATGTACCGTGGATCCCAGCAAGACATTCGTTTGCTGAGTGAAGCTGGTGGTGATTCCCGAGAGGGGCAGGGTGCGCGACGCGCAGCGCAGGATTGCCTGTTCTTGGGTGGCTTGGCTCGAGAGGAGGCTATTTCTGCGCTGCAACAGCGGCTTGTGGCGATGAATGTGAAGGCTCAGCCATCGCAAAGGGATCTTCTCGAGCCCGGTTACTGGCTGCGCATTGCGCCCGAAAGCCAGCGTTTGTTGGGGGATGTGCAGTTGCAGAACCTTTCCAAGGAATTCAATGAGTTAAAACATAAAATAATGCTGTGTGAGGGGGTTGCACCGTTGGAATAGTTTGCATAGAATGGCGCCCGCTCCACAGCGAACACCTAAACAGGTTATCAAAGTGGGGTGATGTCAGTGCAGCTAACCTCAGGTTTTTAATGAGAAAATGCTTGACAGAAGGTCGGCATAGTATAGAATGCCGGCTCGCTTAGGAGGGGTTCCCGAGCGGCCAAAGGGATCAGACTGTAAATCTGACGTCTACGACTTCGAAGGTTCGAATCCTTCCCCCTCCACCATTTTTAGCGTGAGCTGCAAGCTCCGCGGGTATAGTTTAGTGGTAGAACCTCAGCCTTCCAAGCTGATGATGCGGGTTCGATTCCCGCTACCCGCTCCAAGTTTGCAGGTTGTGCAAAGTGTTACGCTCTTGTAGCTCAGTTGGTAGAGCACACCCTTGGTAAGGGTGAGGTCAGCGGTTCAAATCCGCTCAAGAGCTCCATATAACAAGGCAGATATGAAAATATCTGCCTTTGTTTTAATGGTTGATATTGTTTGTCTAATTTCTTCTGTTGAGGGTGATATCGATGGCTAAGGAAAAATTTGATCGTTCCCTGCCCCACGTCAACGTTGGGACCATTGGTCACGTTGACCACGGTAAAACCACTCTGACTGCTGCTCTGACTCGCGTTTGCTCCGAAGTTTTCGGTTCTGCAATCGTTGACTTCGACAAGATTGACAGCGCACCAGAAGAAAAAGCTCGCGGTATCACCATCAACACCGCACACGTTGAGTACAACTCGAAGATCCGTCACTACGCTCACGTTGACTGCCCAGGTCACGCTGACTACGTGAAGAACATGATCACCGGTGCTGCTCAAATGGACGGCGCTATTCTGGTTTGCTCGGCCGCTGATGGTCCGATGCCGCAAACCCGTGAGCACATCCTGCTGTCCCGTCAGGTAGGCGTTCCGTACATCGTGGTTTTCCTGAACAAGGCTGACCTGGTAGACGACGCTGAGCTGCTGGAGCTGGTTGAGATGGAAGTTCGCGACCTGCTGTCCACCTATGACTTCCCGGGCGATGACACTCCAATCATCATCGGTTCGGCTCGTATGGCGCTGGAAGGCAAAGACGACAACGAGATGGGCACTACCGCTGTTAAGAGGCTGGTAGAGACTCTGGATGCCTACATTCCAGAGCCAGTTCGTATGATCGATAAGCCGTTCCTGATGCCAATCGAAGACGTGTTCTCGATCTCGGGTCGCGGTACTGTTGTGACTGGTCGTATCGAGCGCGGTATCGTTCGCGTTCAGGATCCGCTGGAAATCGTTGGCCTGCGTGACACCACCGTTACTACTTGCACCGGTGTTGAAATGTTCCGCAAGCTGCTCGACGAGGGTCGTGCTGGCGAGAACTGCGGCGTTCTGCTGCGTGGCACCAAGCGTGACGACGTTGAGCGTGGTCAGGTTCTGGTTAAGCCGGGTTCGGTTAAGCCGCACACCAAGTTCACTGCAGAAGTTTATGTTCTGAGCAAGGAAGAAGGCGGTCGTCACACTCCGTTCTTCAAAGGCTACCGTCCACAGTTCTACTTCCGTACTACTGACGTGACTGGTAACTGCGAGCTGCCAGAAGGCGTTGAAATGGTAATGCCAGGTGACAACATTCAGATGACTGTTACCTTGATCAAAACCATCGCAATGGAAGACGGTCTGCGTTTCGCTATCCGTGAAGGCGGTCGTACCGTCGGCGCTGGCGTCGTAGCCAAAATCATCGAATAAGCGGTTGTAATGTATTTTTCGGGCCGGCATAATGGTCGGCCTGATTTTGTTTTAGGTCAGTAGCTCAATTGGCAGAGCGACGGTCTCCAAAACCGTAGGTTGGGGGTTCGATTCCCTCCTGACCTGCCAGATTCACTCGGTGTGTCTGGCTTTCTTTTCACAGGATCTTCATAGATGACTCCTAAAGCTGAAGCTCAAGGCTCTCGCTTCGATCTGCTCAAGTGGCTTGTAGTTGTCGCTTTGGTGGTTGTTGGCGTTGTTGGCAATCAGTATTACTCTGCTTCGCCGATCCTGTACCGTGTACTCGCATTGCTTGTCATTGCTGCTGTAGCTGCCTTTGTAGGCCTGCAGACTGCGAAGGGCAAGTCTTTCTTTGTGCTGGTTAAGGAAGCTCGTACCGAGATTCGTAAAGTCGTGTGGCCAACTCGCCAAGAAACCACGCAGACCACCCTGATTGTGGTGGCTGTTGTTCTGGTTATGGCGTTGCTGTTGTGGGGGCTTGATTCCCTGCTCGGTTGGCTTGTTTCCTTGATTGTTGGCTAAGGGTGTCCCGTGGCTAAGCGTTGGTATGTTGTGCATGCTTACTCGGGTTACGAGAAGCATGTGATGCGCTCGCTGATCGAGCGCGTAAAGCTGGCAGGCATGGAAGATGGCTTCGGCGAGATTCTGGTTCCCACTGAAGAAGTGGTTGAAATGCGTAATGGCCAGAAGCGCAAAAGCGAGCGTAAGTTCTTTCCGGGCTACGTGCTGGTTCAGATGGATATGAATGAGGGTACTTGGCACTTGGTCAAGGATACTCCTCGGGTGATGGGTTTCATTGGCGGTACCGCCGACAAGCCTGCACCAATTACCGACAAAGAGGCGGAAGCAATTCTGCGTCGCGTGGCTGATGGTAGTGACAAGCCGAAGCCGAAGACTCTGTTTGAGCCAGGTGAAGTGGTTCGTGTTACTGACGGTCCATTCGCTGACTTTAACGGCACTGTCGAAGAAGTTAACTACGAAAAAAGCCGTGTCCAGGTGGCAGTGCTTATTTTCGGTCGCTCTACTCCGGTAGAGTTGGAGTTCAGTCAGGTCGAAAAGGTCTAACTGAGCAAGCATCCCAACCCCGCAGCCCTAGGCTGTGGGGTTTTGTCGTCACTGGGATAAACGCGCAAGTAACCGGGGAGCCTTTCGAGGCGTTCGAACCCGTAATTGGAGTGCCTCATGGCCAAGAAGATTACCGCTTACATCAAGCTGCAAGTGAAGGCCGCTCAGGCTAACCCAAGCCCACCTGTTGGTCCTGCTCTGGGTCAGCACGGCGTGAACATCATGGAATTCTGCAAGGCTTTCAACGCCCGTACTCAGGGTCTTGAAGCAGGTCTGCCGACTCCAGTGATCATCACTGTCTACAGCGACCGTAGCTTCACTTTCGAAACCAAATCCACCCCTGCTTCGGTTCTGCTGAAGAAGGCGGCCGGTCTGACCAGCGGTTCCGCTCGTCCGAACACCGTTAAGGTTGGCACTGTTACCCGTGCTCAGCTGGAAGAAATCGCGAAAACCAAAAACGCGGATCTGACTGCAGCTGATATGGATGCAGCCGTGCGTACTATCGCCGGTTCTGCTCGTAGCATGGGCCTTAACGTGGAGGGTGTGTAATGGCTAAGCTGACCAAGCGTCAAAAGGCTATCGCCGGCAAAATCGAAGCAGGCAAGGCCTACAACATTGTAGATGCTGCTGCTCTGCTGGCTGAGCTGTCGACTGTCAAGTTCAGCGAGTCGTTTGACGTTGCTGTAAACCTGGGCGTAGACCCGCGTAAATCCGACCAGGTTGTTCGTAGCGCTACTGTGCTGCCACACGGCACTGGCAAGACCGTTCGCGTTGCTGTGTTCACCCAGGGTCCAGCTGCTGAAGCCGCTCTGGCTGCCGGCGCTGACCGTGTAGGTATGGACGACCTTGCTGCCGAAATGAAAGGCGGCGACCTGAACTATGACGTAGTGATCGCATCCCCTGATGCCATGCGCGTTGTAGGTCAGCTGGGTCAGATCCTCGGTCCACGTGGCCTGATGCCTAACCCGAAAGTCGGCACCGTAACTCCAGACGTAGCCACCGCGGTTAAAAACGCCAAGGCTGGTCAGGTTCGCTATCGCACCGACAAAAACGGCATCATCCACACTTCCGTTGGCAAGATCGGCTTCGATGCCGTCAAGCTGAAGGAAAACGTTGAAGCCCTGATCGCTGATCTGAAGCGTATCAAACCAGCTTCTTCGAAAGGTATCTACGTCAAGCGCGTTACCCTGAGCACCACTATGGGCCCAGGTCTGGTCATCGACCAGAGCTCGCTGGACGCGTAAGACAAAGGTTGGCGCGATTGTTCGCGCCAATTGAAAGATTGGGGTCCCTGCCTGGCGGGGGCTATCCAAGACCGTAGGCGGCGCAAGTCTTAAACCATAAGCCTACGCAGATGGTGCTCCCGGTTCCTTACCGAATCAGACACCAAAACGACATTCGGTTTCGGCCGAGTGAAACGGTAACAAGCAGGAGTTAAACCCGTGGCAATTAATCTCGAAGACAAGAAGGCCATCGTCGCTGAAGTCAACGAGGCTGCCAAAGTCGCTCTGTCCGCTGTCGTGGTTGATGCACGTGGCGTAACAGTAGGCGCAATGACCGGACTCCGTAAAGAGGCTCGTGAAGCTGGCGTTTACGTACGTGTTGTACGTAACACCCTGCTCAAGCGCGCTGTTGCTGACACTCAATACAGTGTTCTCAACGACGTGTTCACCGGCCCGACCCTGATTGCATTCTCGAACGAACATCCGGGCGCTGCTGCCCGTATCTTCAAAGAGTTTGCCAAGGGTCAGGACAAGTTCGAGATCAAGGCAGCTGCGTTCGAGGGCAAGTTCCTCGCAGCTAATCAGATCGACGTACTGGCAACTCTGCCGACCCGTGACGAAGCAATTTCTCAGCTGATGAGCGTGATTCAAGGCGCTACCAGCAAGTTGGCTCGTACTCTGGCGGCAATTCGCGACCAGAAAGAAGCTGCCGCAGCCTAAGGCTCGTCAACTTCTCGCGTTTTTTGTTTATTTCGATGGTCGCGAAGGCCGTCCCCCAATTCAGGAATTGAGTCATGTCTCTGACTAACGAACAAATCATCGAAGCAATCGGCCAGAAATCCGTAGTGGAAATCGTTGAGCTGATCAAAGCGATGGAAGAAACCTTCGGTGTTACCGCTGCTGCTGCTTCGGCTGGTCCAGCTGCTGCTGCCGCTGTTGTTGAAGAGCAAACCGAGTTCAACGTTGTTCTGCTGGAAGCTGGCGAGAAGAAGGTTAACGTGATCAAGGCAGTTCGTGAACTGACCGGTCTGGGCCTGAAAGAAGCCAAAGAGAAAGTAGACGGCGCTCCTCAGGTTGTAGCTGAAGGCGTTTCGAAAGAAGCTGCTGAAGACGCCAAGAAGAAGCTGGAAGAAGCAGGCGCTAAAGTCGAGCTGAAATAAGTATCGACTTTGCTCCTCCAGCCCGAGCGTCAAGCGACAGGCTGATGGCTGGTGGCTCTTGCCACCGGCCTTTTTCCGTTATTGGCAGCCGACTGGGTCGGTGCTGATAAAGGCGCTGTAACCACCCGATGCGGTGGCGCAAACCATGGGGTTTGCACGATTTTCTGGCTGCTCCCGTCGGGAGGGGCCAAACAAGCAGGTGACCAAGCTGGGGAACGCTGATGGCTTACTCATATACTGAGAAAAAACGTATCCGCAAGGACTTTAGCAAGTTGCCGGACGTCATGGATGTGCCGTACCTCCTGGCCATCCAGCTGGATTCGTATCGTGAATTCTTGCAAGCGGGAGCGACTAAAGATCAGTTCCGCGACGTGGGCCTGCATGCGGCCTTCAAATCCGTTTTCCCGATCATCAGCTACTCCGGCAATGCTGCGCTGGAGTACGTCGGTTATCGCCTGGGCGAACCGGCATTTGATGTCAAAGAATGCGTATTGCGCGGTGTAACTTTCGCCGTACCTTTGCGGGTAAAAGTGCGCCTGATCATTTTCGACAAAGAGTCGTCGAACAAAGCGATCAAGGACATCAAAGAGCAAGAAGTCTACATGGGTGAAATCCCCCTGATGACTGAGAACGGTACCTTCGTAATCAACGGTACCGAGCGTGTAATCGTTTCCCAGCTGCACCGTTCCCCGGGCGTGTTCTTCGACCACGACCGCGGCAAGACGCATAGCTCCGGCAAACTGCTGTACTCCGCGCGCATCATTCCTTACCGCGGTTCGTGGTTGGACTTCGAGTTCGACCCGAAAGACTGCGTATTCGTGCGTATTGACCGTCGTCGCAAGCTGCCGGCATCGGTACTGCTGCGTGCGCTCGGCTATACCACTGAAGAAGTGCTGGACGCTTTCTACACCACCAACGTTTTCAAACTGAGCGGCGAGACCCTCAGTCTGGAACTGATTGCTTCGCGTCTGCGTGGTGAAATTGCGGTTCTGGATATCCAGGACGAGAAGGGCAAGGTCATCGTTGAAGCGGGCCGCCGTATTACCGCGCGCCACATCAACCAGATCGAAAAAGCCGGTATCAAGACGCTGGAAGTGCCTCTGGACTACGTCCTCGGTCGCACCACCGCCAAGGTCATCGTGCACCCGGCTACCGGCGAAATCCTGGCAGAGTGCAACACCGAGCTGAACACTGAAGTCCTGGCAAAAATTGCCAAGGCTGGCGTTGTTCGCATCGAAACTCTGTACACCAACGACATCGACTGCGGTCCGTTCGTCTCCGACACGCTGAAGATCGACTCCACCAGCAACCAATTGGAAGCGCTGGTCGAGATCTATCGCATGATGCGTCCAGGCGAGCCGCCAACCAAAGACGCTGCCGAAACCCTGTTCAACAACCTGTTCTTCAGTCCTGAGCGCTACGACCTGTCTGCGGTCGGCCGGATGAAGTTCAACCGTCGTATCGGTCGTACCGAGATCGAAGGTTCGGGCGTGCTGTGCAAGGAAGACATCGTCGCGGTACTGAAGACTCTGGTCGACATCCGTAACGGTAAAGGCATCGTCGATGACATCGACCACCTGGGTAACCGTCGTGTTCGCTGCGTAGGCGAAATGGCCGAGAACCAGTTCCGCGTTGGCCTGGTACGTGTTGAGCGTGCGGTCAAAGAGCGTCTGTCGATGGCTGAAAGCGAAGGCCTGATGCCGCAAGACCTGATCAACGCCAAGCCAGTGGCTGCGGCGGTGAAAGAGTTCTTCGGTTCCAGCCAGCTCTCGCAGTTCATGGACCAGAACAACCCGCTGTCCGAGATCACCCACAAGCGTCGTGTCTCTGCACTCGGCCCTGGCGGTCTGACTCGTGAGCGCGCAGGCTTTGAAGTCCGTGACGTACACCCGACTCACTACGGTCGTGTATGCCCGATTGAAACGCCGGAAGGTCCGAACATCGGTCTGATCAACTCCCTGGCTGCGTACGCTCGCACCAACCAGTACGGCTTCCTGGAAAGCCCGTACCGCGTGGTGAAAGAGGGTGTGGTCACCGACGAAATCGTGTTCCTGTCCGCTATTGAAGAAGCCGATCACGTGATCGCGCAGGCTTCGGCGACCATGAACGACCAGAAAGTCCTGATCGACGAACTGGTAGCCGTACGTCACCTGAACGAATTCACCGTCAAGACGCCTGAAGAAGTCACCTTGATGGACGTTTCGCCGAAGCAGGTAGTTTCGGTTGCAGCGTCGCTGATTCCGTTCCTCGAGCACGACGACGCCAACCGTGCGTTGATGGGTTCGAACATGCAGCGTCAGGCTGTACCAACCCTGCGCGCTGACAAGCCGCTGGTAGGTACCGGCATGGAGCGTAACGTAGCCCGTGACTCCGGCGTTTGCGTCGTGGCTCGTCGTGGTGGCGTGATCGACTCCGTCGACGCCAGCCGTATCGTGGTTCGTGTTGCTGATGACGAAGTTGAAACCGGCGAAGCTGGTGTCGACATCTACAACCTGACCAAATACACCCGCTCGAACCAGAACACCTGCATCAACCAGCGTCCGCTGGTGAGCAAGGGTGATCGCGTTCAGCGTAGCGACATCATGGCCGACGGCCCGTCCACCGACATGGGTGAACTGGCACTGGGTCAGAACATGCGCATCGCGTTCATGGCATGGAACGGCTTCAACTTCGAAGACTCCATCTGCCTGTCCGAGCGTGTGGTTCAGGAAGACCGTTTCACCACGATCCACATCCAGGAACTGACCTGTGTGGCCCGTGACACCAAGCTTGGGCCTGAAGAGATCACTGCAGACATCCCGAACGTGGGTGAAGCTGCACTGAACAAACTGGACGAAGCCGGTATCGTTTACGTAGGTGCTGAAGTTGGCGCAGGCGACATCCTGGTCGGTAAGGTCACTCCGAAAGGCGAGACCCAACTGACTCCGGAAGAAAAACTGCTGCGTGCAATCTTCGGTGAAAAAGCCAGCGACGTTAAAGACACCTCCCTGCGCGTACCTACCGGTACCAAAGGTACTGTCATCGACGTACAGGTCTTCACCCGTGACGGCGTCGAGCGTGATGCTCGTGCACTGTCGATCGAGAAGACTCAGCTCGACGAGATCCGCAAGGATCTGAACGAAGAGTTCCGTATCGTTGAAGGCGCAACTTTCGAACGTCTGCGTTCCGCTCTGGTAGGCCACAAGGCTGAAGGCGGCGCAGGTCTGAAGAAAGGTCAGGACATCACCGACGAAGTGCTCGACGGTCTTGAGCATGGTCAGTGGTTCAAACTGCGCATGGCTGAAGATGCTCTTAACGAGCAACTCGAGAAGGCTCAGGCCTACATCGTTGATCGCCGCCGTCTGCTGGACGACAAGTTCGAAGACAAGAAGCGCAAACTGCAGCAGGGCGATGACCTGGCTCCAGGCGTGCTGAAAATCGTCAAGGTTTACCTGGCAATCCGTCGTCGCATCCAGCCGGGCGACAAGATGGCCGGTCGTCACGGTAACAAAGGTGTGGTCTCCGTGATCATGCCGGTTGAAGACATGCCGCACGATGCCAATGGCACCCCGGTCGACGTCGTCCTCAACCCGCTGGGCGTACCTTCGCGTATGAACGTTGGTCAGATCCTTGAAACCCACCTGGGCCTCGCGGCCAAAGGTCTGGGTGAGAAGATCAACCGGATGGTCGAAGAGCAGCGTAAAGTCGCTGAACTGCGCACCTTCCTGGACGAGATCTACAACCAGATCGGCGGTCGTAACGAAGATCTTGACAGCTTCTCCGATCAGGAAATCCTGGATCTGGCGAAGAACCTGCGTGGCGGCGTTCCAATGGCCACTCCAGTGTTCGACGGTGCCAAGGAAAGCGAAATCAAGGCCATGCTAAAACTGGCAGACCTGCCGGAAAGCGGCCAGATGCAGCTGACTGACGGCCGTACTGGCAACAAGTTCGAGCGTCCAGTTACCGTTGGCTACATGTACATGCTGAAGCTGAACCACTTGGTAGACGACAAGATGCACGCGCGTTCTACCGGTTCGTACAGCCTGGTTACCCAGCAGCCGCTGGGTGGTAAGGCGCAGTTCGGTGGTCAGCGTTTCGGGGAGATGGAGGTCTGGGCACTGGAAGCATACGGTGCCGCTTACACTCTGCAAGAAATGCTCACAGTGAAGTCGGACGATGTGAACGGCCGTACCAAGATGTACAAAAACATCGTGGATGGCGATCACCGTATGGAGCCGGGCATGCCCGAGTCCTTCAACGTGTTGATCAAGGAAATTCGTTCCCTCGGCATCGATATCGATCTGGAAACCGAATAACACGTGACGCGAATCGAGAGCGGGGCAGGATTGCCCGCTCTCTGCTCCGCCAGGAGGAAAGGCCTTGAAAGACCTACTGAATTTGCTGAAAAACCAGGGTCAAGTCGAAGAGTTCGACGCCATCCGTATCGGATTGGCCTCGCCTGAGATGATCCGCTCGTGGTCGTTCGGTGAAGTTAAAAAGCCGGAAACCATCAACTACCGTACGTTCAAACCTGAGCGTGACGGTCTGTTCTGCGCCAAGATCTTTGGCCCGGTAAAGGATTACGAGTGCCTGTGCGGTAAGTACAAGCGCTTGAAGCACCGTGGTGTGATCTGCGAGAAGTGCGGCGTTGAAGTTGCACTGGCCAAGGTTCGTCGTGAGCGCATGGCGCACATCGAACTGGCTTCGCCGGTTGCCCACATCTGGTTCCTGAAATCGCTGCCGTCCCGTATCGGCTTGCTGATGGACATGACCCTGCGTGATATCGAACGCGTTCTCTACTTCGAGAGCTATGTCGTTATCGATCCAGGCATGACCACCCTTGAAAAAGGTCAGCTGCTGAACGACGAGCAGTACTTCGAAGCGCTGGAAGAGTTCGGTGATGACTTCGACGCCCGTATGGGTGCTGAAGCTGTCCGTGAACTGCTGCACGCTATCGACCTGGAGCACGAGATTGGCCGCCTGCGTGAAGAAATTCCGCAAACCAACTCCGAAACCAAGATCAAGAAGCTGTCCAAGCGTCTGAAGTTGATGGAAGCCTTCCAGGGTTCCGGCAACCTGCCAGAGTGGATGGTACTGACCGTTCTGCCGGTTCTGCCGCCAGATCTGCGTCCGCTGGTCCCGCTGGATGGCGGTCGTTTCGCGACTTCCGACCTCAACGATCTGTATCGTCGAGTGATCAACCGTAACAACCGCTTGAAGCGCCTGCTGGATCTGTCCGCTCCGGACATCATCGTGCGCAACGAAAAGCGTATGTTGCAGGAAGCTGTCGATGCTCTGCTCGACAACGGTCGTCGTGGCCGCGCTATCACCGGTTCCAACAAGCGTCCTCTGAAATCCCTGGCTGACATGATCAAGGGTAAGCAGGGGCGTTTCCGTCAGAACTTGCTCGGTAAGCGTGTTGACTACTCCGGTCGTTCGGTAATTACCGTAGGCCCGACCCTGCGTCTGCATCAGTGTGGTCTTCCGAAGAAGATGGCTCTCGAGCTGTTCAAACCGTTCATTTTCGGCAAGCTGGAAATGCGTGGTCTCGCGACCACCATCAAAGCGGCCAAGAAAATGGTCGAGCGCGAACTGCCAGAGGTTTGGGACGTTCTCGCTGAAGTGATTCGCGAACACCCGGTTCTTCTCAACCGTGCACCGACCCTTCACCGTCTGGGTATCCAGGCGTTTGAACCGGTACTGATCGAAGGTAAGGCTATCCAGCTGCACCCGCTGGTCTGCGCCGCGTACAACGCCGACTTCGACGGCGACCAAATGGCCGTGCACGTACCGCTGACACTGGAAGCCCAGTTGGAAGCGCGCGCGTTGATGATGTCGACCAACAACATTCTGTCGCCAGCCAACGGTGAGCCAATCATCGTTCCGTCGCAGGACGTTGTATTGGGTCTGTACTACATGACTCGTGAAGCGATCAACGCCAAAGGCGAAGGTCGTGTATTCGCGGATCTGCAGGAAGTTGACCGTGTGTTCCGTGCCGGCGAAGCCGCACTGCACGCCAAGGTTAAAGTGCGGATCAACGAAACCGTCAACGACCGTGACGGCAACAGCGTGAGCGGTACCCGTATCGTCGACACCACCGTCGGCCGTGCGCTGCTGTTCCAGGTTGTGCCAAAAGGTCTGTCGTACGACGTCGTCAACCTGCCGATGAAGAAAAAGGCGATCTCCAAGCTGATCAACCAGTGCTACCGCGTGGTTGGTCTGAAAGAGACCGTGATCTTCGCTGACCAGTTGATGTACACCGGTTTCGCTTACTCGACCATTTCCGGCGTTTCCATCGGTGTTAACGACTTCGTTATCCCGGACGAGAAAGCTCGCATCATCGGTGCTGCCACCGACGAAGTGAAAGAGATCGAGAGTCAGTACGCCTCCGGCCTGGTAACCCAGGGCGAGAAGTACAACAAAGTGATCGACCTCTGGTCGAAAGCGAACGACGAAGTTTCCAAGGCTATGATGGCCAACCTCTCGAAAGAGAAGGTTATCGACCGTCATGGCGTTGAAGTCGATCAAGAGTCTTTCAACTCGATGTACATGATGGCCGACTCGGGTGCGCGGGGTTCCGCAGCACAGATTCGTCAGCTGGCCGGTATGCGTGGTCTGATGGCCAAGCCGGACGGTTCCATCATTGAAACGCCGATTACTGCGAACTTCCGTGAAGGTTTGAGCGTACTTCAGTACTTCATCTCGACTCACGGTGCTCGTAAAGGTCTGGCGGATACCGCGTTGAAAACTGCGAACTCCGGTTACCTGACTCGTCGTCTGGTAGACGTGGCGCAGGATCTGGTTGTAACCGAGATCGATTGCGGCACTGAGCACGGTCTGCTGATGACTCCGCACATTGAAGGCGGTGACGTTGTAGAGCCGTTGGGTGAGCGCGTATTGGGTCGTGTCATTGCCCGTGACGTATTCAAACCAGGCACTGAGGAAGTCATCGTTCCTGCCGGTACTCTGGTAGACGAGAAGTGGGTTGAATTCATCGAGCTGAACAGCATCGACGAAGTGATCGTGCGTTCGCCGATCAGCTGCGAAACCCGCTATGGCATTTGCGCCAAGTGCTACGGCCGTGATCTGGCTCGTGGTCACCAGGTGAACATCGGTGAAGCGGTCGGCGTTATCGCTGCCCAGTCCATCGGTGAGCCGGGTACCCAGCTGACGATGCGTACGTTCCACATCGGTGGTGCGGCAAGCCGTACTTCCGCAGCCGACAGCGTTCAGGTGAAGAATGGCGGTACTGTCCGTCTGCACAACCTGAAGCACGTTGAGCGAGTGGATGGCCACCTGGTTGCTGTGTCCCGTTCCGGTGAGCTGGCAATCGCTGATGACTTCGGTCGTGAGCGCGAGCGTTACAAGCTGCCGTACGGTGCTGTGATTTCGGTTAAAGAAGGTGACAAGGTCGACGCTGGCGCAATCGTGGCCAAGTGGGATCCGCACACTCACCCGATCGTTACCGAAATGAAAGGTACCGTGACCTACGTGGGCATGGAAGAAGGCATCACGATCAAGCGTCAGACTGACGAATTGACCGGTATGACCAACATTGAAGTGCTCGACGCGAAAGATCGTCCAGCTGCGGGCAAAGAAATCCGTCCAGCGGTGAAGATGGTCGACGACAACGGCAAGGATCTGTTGCTGCCAGGCACTGACGTTATCGCTCAGTACTTCCTGCCAGCCAACGCCTTGGTCGGTGTTGCGGACGGTGCGAAGATCGCGATCGGTGATGTTATCGCTCGTATCCCGCAAGAAACTTCGAAGACCCGCGACATCACCGGTGGTCTGCCGCGTGTTGCCGACTTGTTCGAAGCTCGTCGTCCGAAAGAAGCGTCGATTCTGGCTGAAGTCAGCGGCACCATCGCGTTCGGTAAAGAGACCAAAGGCAAGCGCCGTCTGGTTATCACCCCGAACGACGGTTCCGATCCGTACGAAGAGCTGATTCCGAAGTGGCGTCACCTGAACGTGTTCGAAGGCGAGCAGGTAAACCGCGGCGAAGTTATCTCCGACGGTCCAAGCGATCCGCACGACATCCTGCGTCTGCTGGGTGTGAGCGCGCTGGCCAAGTACATCGTTAACGAGATCCAGGACGTTTACCGTCTGCAAGGCGTGAAGATCAACGACAAGCACATCGAGACCATCCTGCGTCAGATGCTGCGTAAAGTTGAAATCGCTGAATCCGGCGATTCCAGTTTCATCAAGGGTGACCAGATGGAACTGACTCACGTACTAGTAGAGAACGAGCGTCTGGGTGGCGAAGACAAGTTCGTCTCCAAGTACACTCGCGTTCTGCTGGGTATCACCAAGGCGTCGTTGTCCACTGAATCGTTCATCTCGGCGGCTTCCTTCCAGGAAACCACTCGCGTACTGACCGAAGCGGCAGTCACCGGCAAGCGCGATTACCTGCGCGGCCTGAAAGAAAACGTGGTCGTGGGTCGTCTGATCCCGGCTGGTACCGGTCTGGCTTATCACAGCGAGCGCAAGCGTCGTCGTGATGCTGACAAACCGTTGCGCGTAAGCGCCAGTGAAGTGGAAGCTGCACTGACCGAAGCGCTGAACTCGAGCGGTAACTGAGTTCTGCGATAAATGAGCGTAAGGCCCTGATCGCTCCGTTCATCGAATCGAGACATTTTGTCGAGGTTCGAGGGGCGGGGAGGTCGGGGCCTTGCCTTGACTGGGGGCAAGATCCTCTTTAGACTCTTGATCCCCTAAATTTGGCGGGAATTCGTTCCTGCCATTTTGCTTTTCTTGCAAGACAATAGCGTCGCAAGACAACAGTGGAGCTAGTAGATGGCAACTATCAACCAGCTGGTACGTCAGCCGCGTAAGCGTATCGTCGAGAAATCCGACGTGCCTGCGCTGCAGAACTGCCCGCAACGTCGTGGCGTGTGCACCCGTGTGTACACCACTACGCCGAAAAAACCTAACTCGGCACTGCGTAAAGTATGCCGTGTGCGCCTGACCAACGGTTTCGAGGTTTCCTCGTACATCGGTGGTGAAGGTCACAACCTGCAAGAGCACAGCGTGGTACTGATCCGCGGCGGTCGTGTAAAAGACTTGCCAGGTGTTCGTTATCACACCGTTCGCGGCTCCTTGGATACTTCCGGCGTTAAAGGCCGTAACCAGGGTCGTTCGAAGTACGGTACCAAGCGTCCGAAGTAATCGGCCGTTTTGCAGATTTTCATTTTATTGAGTCGATAAGAGTAAGGTCGGGCACGCATCCATTGGATCTGTCCCGAGCTAACCTGAAGACCGCTTGAGGGCTTATCATGCCAAGACGTCGCGTAGCAGCAAAGCGTGAGATTCTGGACGATCCGAAATACGGAAGCCAGATCCTCGCCAAATTCATGAACCACGTTATGGAAAGCGGCAAGAAAGCCGTTGCCGAGCGTATCGTTTATGGTGCCCTGGAAACCGTTGCGACCCGTAAGGCTGGCACCGATCCCCTGGAACTCTTCGAAAAAGCACTCGACGCCATCGCTCCGCTGGTCGAAGTGAAGTCGCGCCGCGTTGGTGGTGCTACTTACCAGGTTCCGGTCGAGGTTCGTCCTTCCCGTCGTAACGCTCTGGCAATGCGCTGGTTGGTAGACTTCGCCCGTAAGCGTGGCGAGAAGTCTATGGCTCTGCGTTTGGCTGGCGAACTGCTGGATGCTGCTGAAGGTAAAGGTGCTGCTGTTAAGAAGCGTGAAGACGTGCACCGTATGGCTGAAGCTAACAAAGCTTTCTCGCACTACCGCTTCTAATTTTAGCTTCACTAATTTTGCGAGGGCTTTATGGCTCGTACTACTCCGATTAGCCGCTACCGTAACATCGGTATCGTCGCTCACGTGGATGCTGGTAAAACCACCACCACCGAGCGCGTCCTTTTTTACACCGGCAAAAGTCACAAAATGGGCGAGGTGCATGATGGCGCCGCGACCACAGACTGGATGGTGCAGGAGCAGGAGCGTGGTATTACCATTACTTCTGCTGCTATCACTGCCTTCTGGAAAGGTTCCGAGAAGCAGTATGCGCACGAGCATCGCTTCAACGTAATCGATACCCCGGGCCACGTAGACTTCACCATTGAAGTAGAGCGTTCCCTGCGCGTACTCGACGGCGCTGTTGTAGTGTTCTGCGGTACTTCGGGTGTTGAGCCTCAGTCGGAAACCGTATGGCGTCAAGCCAACAAATACGGCGTTCCACGTCTTGTTTACGTAAACAAGATGGACCGTGCTGGTGCCAACTTCCTGCGCGTGATCGGTCAGATCAAGCAGCGTCTGGGTCACACTCCGGTGCCGATCCAGTTGGCCATCGGTTCCGAAGACAACTTCCAGGGTCAGATCGATCTGATCAACATGCAAGCTGTTTACTGGAACGACTCTGACAAAGGTATGGTCCCTGTTCGCAAGGACATTCCTGCCGAGCTCCAAGAGCTGGCTGAAGAGTGGCGCAACAACATGGTTGAGGCTGCCGCCGAAGCCAACGAAGAGCTGATGAACAAGTACCTTGAAGGCGAAGAGCTGACGATCGAAGAGATCAAAGCTGCTTTGCGTCAGCGTACTATCGCCGGCGAAATCGTTCTGGCCGTTTGCGGTTCGTCGTTCAAGAACAAGGGTGTTCCCCTGGTTCTCGACGCCGTTATCGACTTCCTGCCTGCTCCGACCGACATTCCTGCTATCAAGGGTTCTAATCCTGATAACGAGGAAGAGGAAATGGAGCGTCACGCAAGTGATGACGAGCCGTTTGCTGCTCTGGCGTTCAAAATCGCCACCGACCCATTCGTGGGTACCTTGACCTTCGTCCGCGTTTACTCGGGCGTGTTGAACTCCGGCGACGGCGTGATCAACTCGGTTAAAGGCAAGAAAGAGCGCGTGGGTCGTATGGTGCAAATGCACGCAAACGCCCGTGAAGAGATCAAGGAAGTGCGCGCTGGTGACATCGCGGCCCTGATCGGCATGAAGGACGTCACCACTGGTGAAACCCTCTGCAACGCTGACAAGCCAATCATCCTGGTTCGTATGGACTTCCCGGAGCCGGTTATTTCGGTTGCCGTAGAACCTAAGACCAAGGATGACCAGGAAAAAATGGGTATCGCTCTGGGCAAACTTGCTCAGGAAGACCCGTCTTTCCGCGTCAAGACTGATGAAGAGACTGGTCAGACGATCATCTCCGGCATGGGCGAGTTGCACCTGGACATCCTGGTTGACCGGATGCGCCGTGAGTTCAACGTCGAAGCCAACATCGGTAAGCCTCAGGTTTCCTATCGTGAGCGCATCACGAAGAACTGTGAAATCGAAGGCAAGTTCGTTCGTCAGTCCGGCGGTCGTGGTCAGTTCGGCCACTGCTGGATCCGTTTTGCTCCTGCTGACGAAGGTCAGGAAGGTCTGCAATTCGTGAACGAGGTTGTAGGTGGTGTGGTTCCTAAGGAATACATCCCGGCTATCCAGAAGGGTATCGAAGAGCAGATGAAGAACGGCGTTGTTGCCGGCTATCCGCTGATCGGCCTGAAGGCTACCGTGTTCGATGGTTCTTACCACGACGTCGACTCCAACGAGATGGCGTTTAAAGTGGCTGCCTCCATGGCGACCAAGCAACTGGCCCAGAAGGGCGGTGGTGAGTTGCTCGAGCCGATCATGGCTGTAGAGGTTGTTACGCCTGAAGACTATATGGGTGATGTGATGGGCGACCTTAACCGTCGTCGCGGCATGATCCAGGGTATGGAAGACACAGTGTCCGGCAAGGTTATCCGTGCCGAGGTTCCACTGGGTGAGATGTTCGGTTATGCGACCGACGTTCGTTCCATGTCCCAGGGTCGCGCAAGCTACTCTATGGAATTCAAAAAATACGATACGGCTCCGTCGCACATCGTCGAATCCGTAACCAAAAAACAAGGCTGATTCAGCCCCTTTAGGCTAGGAGTTAATTGTCGTGGCTAAAGAAAAATTTGATCGTTCCCTACCGCACGTCAACGTTGGCACCATTGGTCACGTTGACCACGGTAAAACCACTCTGACTGCTGCTCTGA
>NZ_NQYG01000085.1:0-19812 GCF_002878485.1 Pseudomonas sp. AD21 | reverse complement strand
CAGAATCGAGCCTTGTCCCTCCTCCTCCCTTCAAGTCCTACCATACAAGTGAGCCTGCTCGCGATGGGGCCATCAGCAACAATCGGGATAGCCAGAAAAAATAGTTAGCCTGCTTCCTTTTATTCCAGCGCCAAGCCATGATGCCGACTCTCCTGCCGCCGCCCGCGAACGAGTCCTCATGTCTGCGCAGCAACAGCCCCCGCAAAGCTCAATGGCGATCACCTTGCAGATCGTCTCCATCGTTTTCTACACCTTTGTTGCCTTCCTGTGCATTGGCCTGCCGATTGCCGTGCTGCCCGGCTATGTGCACGAACAACTGGGGTTCAGCGCCATTATTGCGGGGCTGGTCATCGGCTCGCAGTACCTGGCCACGCTGCTCAGCCGGCCAATGGCCGGACGCATGTCGGACACCATCGGCACCAAGCGCGCGATTGTTTACGGGTTATCGGGGATTGTGCTCAGTGGGCTGCTGACGCTGATGTCGACGCTGCTGCAGGACTTCCCGTTGCCGAGCCTGCTGATTCTGGTCGCCGGACGGCTGTTGCTTGGGGTCGCGCAGGGCTTGATCGGGGTCGGCACCATCAGTTGGTGCATGGGCCAGCTCGGCGCCGAACACACGGCAAGGTCGATCGGCTGGAACGGCATTGCTTCCTATGGCGCGATTGCGATTGGCGCGCCACTGGGCGTGGTGATGGTCGCCGATTACGGCTTCGCGAGCCTGGGTATCGCCCTGTCGGTATTGGCGGCGGGTGCTTTGGTGCTGATCCGCAATAAACCCTCGGTGCCCGTGGTGCGTGGCGAGCGGCTGCCTTTTTGGGCGGTGTTCGGGCGCATTGCACCGTTTGGCGCCAGTTTGAGCCTGGCGTCCATTGGTTACGGCACGCTGACCACGTTTATCACCCTCTATTACCTCAATCGGGGCTGGAGCGGCGCCGCGTACTGCCTGACAGTGTTTGGCGTGTGCTTCATCCTCTCGCGGCTGCTGTTCATTTCAGCCATCAGTCGATTTGGCGGGTTCAACTCAGCGATTGCCTGCATGAGCATCGAAACCGTTGGACTGGTGCTGCTGTGGCTGGGGCCGTCCACCGCGATCGCGCTGATCGGTGCGGGGCTGGCCGGTTTCGGCCTGTCGCTGGTGTATCCGGCGCTGGGGGTTGAGGCGATCAGGCAGGTGCCCAATTCCAGCCGGGGTTCGGGATTGGGGGCTTACGCGGTGTTCTTCGATCTGGCGCTGGCGATTGCCGGGCCGTTGATGGGGGCGGTGGCGCTGAACCTGGGGTATTCGTGGATTTTCTTCAGCGCGGCACTGTTGTCGGTGATCGGGCTGGGGTTGACCTTGTTGCTCAAGCGCCGGGCAAGTTTTCAAGACTGAAATACATCTCCCACAGGGGGGAGTTGAGTCGCTCACTGATCCGCGGTCTGCATCCCCGCCCGGCTCGGTTTGCCCAGCGTGCGCGAGAAGAACTGCCCGGCTTCGGAAATCAGATTGCGGTGGATGTCTTCGCGATCCACACCGTCGGCGTCGGTACACAGCGCCGGCATTGCGCGAATCTGCTCTTCGTTGCACGGCGCCATAAAGACGAAATGCCCTGCCCCGGCGAGCAATTTGAAGTCCGGCGCAGTCGGCAGCTTGCGCGCCAGCGCCGCGGCATTCTTGTCGAAGGCCACCAGCTTGTCGCCATCGCCGCTGTAGAGCAGCACCGGCACATGCACATCCGCCAAAGTGTGACGACCGAACTTCAGGCTCAGCGGCGCCATCAGCAACAACGCATGCACGCGCGGATCGGCTACAGGCTGCAAGTCATCCCGATCGACGATCAGCTCGCCCTGGGTGTTGCAGGCATCGCGGTCGTCCGGGCGCTCCTGGCAGTAACGGCGCAGGCGGTCCAGGTCCGGCTGCGCGCCAGAGAGGATCAGCGCGGTCTCGCCGCCAGCCGAATAACCGATCACCCCGACCTGATCGGCGTTGACGAACGGCGACAGCATCGGGTCGCCGAGGGTGGCGGTGATCGCTTCGGAAATCTGGATCGGCCGCCCATACAGATTGCTCAGGGTGCCGAGTCGGCTGTGATCCCTGGAGTTGTCGCCGGGATGAATCACCGCCACCACCACAAAGCCCTTGCGTGCCAGCGAGGTGGCGAGGTCATGCAGCGCGATGGGCGTGCCGGTGTTGCCGTGGGACAGCATCAGCATCGGAAAGCGGCCGATGGCGACCTTGGTATCGGCACCCGCCTCGACGGTGTAACCCTCAAGCAGGCTGGTGTGTTCGCGGTCGCTGGAGGGATAGAAGGCGATGGCGCGCATCGGTTGCAGATCCAGCGGATCGAGGAATGTCATCTCGTGGTAACCGACACTCCAGACAGGGTGTCGCCCGGGCGCGGCATGCACTGAACCGAGGCTGCCAAGCAGGCAAATCAGTAACGTTGCACAAAGACGCATCATCGGATGGCCCACCCTGTGTTACTCAATCGAAAGATCCTTTGTGTTCCGACACGCCCGAAACCCCGAGGTTCGGTGATCCGGCGCGGCGTTGCACTCAGACGTTGATCGTTTGACTGCATAACCCGGGCCAGATTATGCAACAGTCAGAAACAAAAAACTCCGCATCTGGCCCTTGCAGAACCAGAATACAGAGTTTTTTGAGAGACTACCTGAACGGCAGCTGGTCTTTACGCAATGCTTACGCAGCGGCGAACAGTTGCTCGCTGATCTTCGCCTGAGCAGCGCTCATCGCGTTGTTGCGCACTTCATCACCGTAGGCCAGGCCTTCGGCACGGACGATTTCGATGTCGGTGATGCCGAGGAAGCCCAGAACCAGCTTCAGGTATTCTTCGTGAGCAATGCCGCTCGCCTGACCGGCATGAATCCCGCCGGCGGTGGAGACGATGACCACTTTCTTGCCACCGCACAGGCCTTCAGGGCCGGCTTCGGTGTAGCGGAAAGTCTGGCCGGCAACGGCGACGCGGTCGATCCAGGCCTTGAGCTGGGTCGGTACGGTGAAGTTGTACATCGGTGCGGCGATAACGACGGCGTCAGCAGCGATGAATTCAGCCAGGGTCGAAGCGCTCAGTTCAGCTTCATGCTGTTGTGCGGCGTTGCGCAGCTCAGCAGTGGTGCCGGCGGCGACCAGGGTGGTCGACGAGAAGTGGCTGATGGCGTCGGCGGCCAGGTCGCGGTAGGTCACGACGGCAGCAGGCTCGGCGGCTTGCCAGGCTTTGACGACTTGGCTGCTCAACTGACGGGAAGCCGAGTTGTCGCCCAGAATGCTCGAATCGATGTGCAGCAGTTTCATGTGGAATCTCCTGGAAAGAATCGCCGGCGGCGACGGAATGGAGACAATCCTACGGAAGAAACCAATAGCTGATTAGCCGCCTACAATGCGATAGTTCGTCCCACTGATAGAACGGTGGACTTTTCATGCAGGATCTCAACGATCTCTACTATTTCGCCAAGGTGGTCGAGGCCGGTGGTTTCGCGGCGGCCGGGCGCTTGCTGGGCATTCCCAAGTCACGGTTGTCACGGCGCATTGCCGAACTTGAAGAGCGTCTGGGCGCCCGCCTGCTGCAGCGCACCACCCGCCAGTTGAACCTGACCGCTGTCGGCGAACGTTACCTGCGTCACTGTCAGGCCATGCTGCTCGAAGCGGAAATGGCCGACGAAGCTGTCGCCAGCATGTCCAGCGAGCCGCGCGGCCGCTTGCGCGTGTCGTGTCCAACCGGTCTGGCGCGAGAAATGTTGCCCTGGGTGATCAGTGAGTTCCTCGGCAGATTTCCTCAGGTGCAACTGGAGGTGGTGCTGCTCAATCGGCGGGTGGATCTGGTTGCAGAAGGGTTCGACGTAGCGCTGCGCGTGCGCGAACTCGGCGATGAAGATCCGTTGCTGGTGACCCGCCGTCTGCGCCAGGCGCAAATGGTGGTGGTGGCCAGCCCGGCATTTGTCGAGGGCAAAACAATCACCCACCCGCAAGACCTGAAGAACCTGCCGGTACTCGGCGCGCTGGAAGCCGACCGCATGGTGCACGTACGCTTGCTCGATCAACAGGGCCACAGCGTCGAACTGAACATGGAAGCGCGGCTGGGCATCGATGACTTCATCGTGCGCAAGGCCTGTGTGCTGGCCGGCCAAGGTTTTACCCTGTTGCCGATGATGTATTGCGAAGGCGATCTTGAGAGCGGTGCGCTGGTGCAATTGCTGCCCGAGTGGTCGTTGCCTGGTGGCTGGTTGCAGGCGGTGTATCCGCATCGACGCGGGGTGATGCCGGCGGTGCGGGCGTGGATCGATCATCTGGTCGAATCGTTCAATGCGTGTGGGGAGCGACTGTTATGACCAAGGGAAAGATGAACGAAGCGGATGTCGCGGCCTTCTGCCTGGCCTTGCCGGGCGCGCGGGAGGATTACAAATGGGGTGGCGTGCGGGTGTTTTCGATCGCCGGCAACAAGATGTTCGCCTTGCAGGGGCTACGCGGAGATTCGTTGGCGTTCAAGGTCGACAGGGATCTGTTTCTCGGCCATTGCGACCGTCCGGGCATTCATCCGGCGCCTTATCTGGCGCGGGCACAGTGGATCATCATGCACCCGCCCTACCCGCTGGGCGCCGAGGAATTGCGCGGATTGCTGACGCGATCGCATCAGTTGGTGGTGAGCAAGCTGCCGAAGAAAACCCAAGTTGGATTACTGCTTTGACACCATCCCTGTAGGAGTGAGCCTGCTCGCGATAGCGGTGTATCAGTCGACATCTCTTTGACAGGTACGACGCTATCGCGAGCAGGCTCACTCCTACAGGGGATTTGTGGTGATTTAGAACAGTGAAAGCAGGTTCGAGCCGAGAAACAGCTGATCAATCCAGAACACCTGGTGCAACGCCACGATCGCCCAGAACAGAATCTGAAACGACACCTTGCGCGTCTTGTGCCGGAACACCTGCTGGGCGATCAGCGCGCCGGGCCAGCCGCCGGCCAGTTCCAGTGCGTGCAGGATGTTCTCCGGGGTGCGCCAGGCATCGGCGCGGGCCTTGCGCTTGTCCGCCCAGTACATGAAGAACGTCAACACGCTGACCACACCATAGGCGGTCAGCGGCACCAGCGAGATCCCGCGCAGCCACATCGACAGCGCGCCGAATGCCGGCAATGCGCAGACGATCAGCAATACCGCCAGTTTCAGTTTCAGATACTGAACGCCGCCACCGGACGGGCGCCCGTCCGGGCGACGGGCGCGTGAATCATTCATGGCTTGGCCGCCGACCAGTCGACCCAGCCGAACTGCCAGGTTGCGAGAATCACCAGACCGAAGACAATCCGATACCAGGCGAATGCCGCGTAGCTGTGGCTGGCAATGAACTTGAGCAGACCGCGCACGGCGATCATGGCGAAGATGAACGCGGTGATGAAGCCGATGGCGAACACCGGGAAATCTGCCGGCACGAACAGGTGGCGATACTTGTAACCGGAGTAAACCGCCGCGCCGACCATGGTCGGCATCGCCAGAAAGAACGAGAACTCGGTGGCGGTCTTGCGCGACAGGCCGAACAGCAGACCGCCGATGATCGTCGAGCCAGAGCGCGAGGTGCCGGGAATCATCGCCAGGCACTGGGCGAAACCGACCTTCAACGCGTCCTTCCAAGTGATCTCGTCAACGGTTTCGGCATGCACTTCATGCTGGCGGCGTTCGGCCCATAACATGATCACCCCGCCGATTACCAACGCGGTCGCCACGGTGATCGGGTTGAACAGGTATTGGTGGATCAAGTCGGCAAAAATCACCCCCAACACCACCGCCGGCAGGAAAGCGATCAGCAGGTTGGCGGTGAAGCGTCGCGCACTCGGCTGGGTCGGCAAGCCAATCACCACGTCGAGGATCTTGCGGCGAAATTCCCAGACCACCGCGAGGATCGCGCCGAGCTGAATAATGATGTTGAACGCCATGGCCCGTTCGCCGCCGAAGTCGAGCAAGTCGGCAACAATGATCTGGTGTCCGGTACTGGAAATGGGCAAAAACTCCGTCAGCCCCTCTACAACTCCAAGAATCAGTGCCTGCAAGGCGGTCCAAAGATCCATCAATCCCCCAAAGAGCGATGCACGCCGGCATGCCCCGATAATATTTTTCTAACGTTCACTGCGTTCAGCGTAGCTGTTTGTAGCTGTACCGATTCCGCGCGCACAGGATCCACACGAAACGGTCAAAATTCCGTGAAATATCAACTTGGATTCAGGTTTTCGCGCGCGGGGCCGAAATCCTAACAGACAAGCCTTAATAGTGCTGCGGCGTTATACGACTTGGGTCGCGTATGCCCGATCACCGAAACGTGGTTGGATGCTGGCGTTGATTTATTACAAGAAAAAGAAATCGGAGTGACAGCGTTATGAACAGCTTGCGCAGTGTGTCGATCAGCCGACGCTTGTGGCTCATTTTGATTGTGGCCGTGGTCATGTTGTTGACTTTGGGCGTGTTGATGCTCAAGCAGATCCACGATGACCTGTACCACGCCAAGGCGCAGAAAACCCAGCATGTGGTGCAAACCGCCAGCGGCCTGCTGACCTACTATCATGACCTGGAAACTGCCGGCACCCTCACCCGCGACGCCGCACAGAAACAGGCGCTGACCGCCATTCGTGGCCTGCGCTACGACCAGAGCGACTACTTCTGGATCAACGACCTCACGCCCGTGATGGTCATGCACCCGACCAACCCCAAACTTGAAGGCCAGAACCTCTCGGCAATCCGCGATCCCGACGGTTTCGCGGTGTTCAACGAGATGGTCGCGATCGCCAAAAGCCGGGGCGCAGGCATGGTCGATTACCGTTGGCCCAAGCCCGGCGCCAGCGAGCCGGTGGCCAAGACTTCCTACGTCAAACTGTTCGAACCGTGGGGCTGGGTGCTCGGCTCCGGCGTCTATATCGATGATGTGCAGAGCGAGTTCCGCGGCCAGGTGATCAAGGCCACGATAATCGGCCTGGTGATCGCCTTGATCATGGCCCTGCTGGTGATCCTGATTGCCCGCAGCATCGTGCGCCCGCTGCAGGAAACCGTGAATGCCATGGCCAACATCGCCAGCGGCGAAAGCGACCTGACCCGCAGTCTCGATACCCACGGCCAGGACGAAGTCACGCAACTGGCGCATCACTTCAACGCTTTTACCGCCAAGTTGCGCCGGGTCATCGGTGATTTGCAGGTCTCGGCCAGCGCGCTGGGCCAGTCGTCCAGTGAGCTGGGCAATGATGCCACCCAGGCCCAGCAACGCAGCCAGCAGCAATCGCAGCAGATGGAACTGGTGGCAACCGCGATCAATGAAGTGACCTACGGCGTGCAGGACGTGGCGAAGAATGCCGAACACGCCGCCGCTGAAATGCGCGACGCCGAAGCCCAGGCGCAACAGGGCCAGATCAACATCGACGGCAGCCTGCAACAGATCGACAAGCTGTCCGGGACCATTGATCAAGCCGTCGAAGTGATTCGCACGCTGGCGGCGGAAAGCACGCAGATCGGCAGTGTGCTGGAGGTGATCCGTTCGATTGCCGAGCAGACCAACCTGCTGGCGCTCAACGCAGCCATCGAAGCGGCGCGTGCCGGTGAACAGGGCCGCGGCTTTGCGGTGGTGGCCGATGAGGTTCGGCTGTTGGCGCAGCGCACGCAAAAATCGACGGCGGAAATCCAGACCATGATCGAACGCCTGCAGAATCACTCCGAAGCGGCGGTCAAGGTCATCGGCGACAGCAGCAAGGCCTCGCAACTGACCATCGAACAGGCCGGCCTCGCCGGTGCCAGCCTGAACGCCATCGGCCAGGCACTGCGCAACCTCAATGGCCTGAACGCTTCGATTGCCAGCGCCACGCTGCAACAGGCGCATGTGGTCGAGGATATCAATCAGAACGTCACCCAGGCGGCCGGCCTGTCCCACAGCACGGCGCTGGCGGCGGAGCAGTCGAGTGCAGCGAGCGTTAAGCTTGGGCAATTAAGTGAGCAGCTGAACCAGCTTCTACGCCAGTTCCGCGTCTAACACCGCCCCCCCTGCAGGAGTGAGCCTGCTCGCGATAGCGTCGTATCAGTCAACCACAGAGTGACTGACACACCGCCATCGCGAGCAGGCTCACTCCTACAGGTTTTTGGGTACAATCCGCTCCCTCCTCAACTCCCCCCCAAGGAACCCCCATGTCCGGGCTTGAACTGTTTGCCGCCGCCCTCGGTGTGATCGCCGTCTGGCTGACGGTCAAACAGAATCCATGGTGCTGGCCGATCGGCCTGGTCATGGTGTTGCTGTACAGCTGGATCTTCTATGACGTGAAGCTGTACTCGGACATGTTGCTGCAAGTGATCTACGCCGCGCTGCAAGTCTACGGCTGGTGGCAATGGACCCGCGCCGGAACCCTGCATGACGGGCGCGACGTCACGCGTCTGGACCGACGCTCGATCCTGCTCGGTCTGAGCGTGGGCGCCCTCGGCAGCCTGCTGCTGGGCGCGGCCATGGCGCACTGGACTGACGCCGCGCAGCCGTGGCTCGATGCCGCACTGACGGCATTCAGCCTGGTCGCGCAATTGTGGATGGCGCAGAAACGCCTGCAATGCTGGGCGCTGTGGTTCGTGCTGGATGTGATTTTCGTCGGCCTGTTTCTTTATAAGGGGCTGTACCTCACCGCCGCACTGTATGCCCTGTTCACCCTGATTGCGGTGCAAGGCTGGCGTGAGTGGCGCGCCGATCCGGCGTTGCAGCCATGAAGGTCGTGGTCCTGACCGGCCCTGAATCCACGGGCAAGAGCTGGCTGGCGGCCGACCTTCAGGCGCATTTTGGTGGTTTGCGGGTGGATGAATACGTGCGCTGGTTCATCGAACAGAATCCGCGCGATACCTGCCTCAACGACATCCCCGACATCGCCCGTGGACAGTTGCAATGGGAAGATCAGGCACGGGCGCAGCAACCCGGGCTGCTGATTCTCGACACCCATCTGCTGAGCAACATTCTGTGGAGCCAGACTCTGTTCGGCGATTGCCCGGCATGGCTGGAACCGGAGCTGTTGGCGCGGCACTACGACCTGCACCTGGTGTTGTCGCCGGAGCAGATCGACTGGACCGACGATGGCCAGCGTTGCCAGCCGCAACTCAGCGAACGCATGGCGTTCTTTCAAGCCACCCGCGACTGGCTTGAACAGCATGGGCAAACGCTGCAGATCATTCAGGGCAACTGGGATGAGCGCCGCGCGCAGGCTTTCGAGGCGGTCGCTGATTTATTGGCTGATTGACCCGGCGAACAGCCCCTTTCGGGGCACAAGTGTCCATTCCTGAAACACCCACTCCAGCGCAAAGCAGCCATTTCAATGGCCTTCATCGTTTTGTCAGAATATCTGTTACGCCCGTGAAACAGTCCCCGGCAAACCCTTGTTCCAGAGCTTTGCGCCGCCATTGACCGACTGGGTGCCCGCGCGACTGTTTCAGCGCTGAAACAGTTTTTGTATCAGCGCTGCACGGCCCATCACCAACCGGTTGAAAATCAACAACAATTCAAAAGCGGCACAGCTTTCGCTCTCTCCTTCCCAACGCTGACAAGAGCCAGCCCACTGAAGAAGGAATTGCCGCCGTGGGGAATTTCAATAAAGGCCTGACCTGCCTTCTGCTGATTGGATCAGCCGCCAGCACATTCATCAGTTTCAACGTTCAGGCCGAAGGCAATGGCGTGATCGTTCTCAACCGCGACGTCCAGCCCATTCCCATCGGACGCAGCGGCGGCAAAGATCCCTATCCCACCACGGTCAATGCCAACCCTTCCGATCGAATCAATCAAGCGATGAACAGCACCGAACTCAGTGACGGTGACTTTGCCAGTGTAGCCAGCGGCTCCTCGATCCGCAGCAACATGATCACGCCGAACTCGGACATGCCCGGCATGAACGTCCTGACCAACCCCAACGGCCTGCCAGGCATGAGCGCCGGTCATGGCGGCGGCGGTGGCGGCACGATCTCCAACACGATCAATCGCTCGTTGAGCACCGGTCTGGCACCGCTGACCCGTATGGCTGGAGGCCAATGAGATGAATCGTTCCCTTCTGCTGCTTGCCCTCTTCAGCTGCGCCAGCGCAATGGCCGATCCAAGTTCCGTGAACAACGCAGACATCCAGGATACCGGTGTGCAATACCACGGCAACTTCAACGTCAACCAGGCGGCCGGCGACCAGATGCAACAGGCCAACACCAAGGCGATCGCCATCGGCACCAATGCCAGCGCCTCGACCATCGTCAGGCAAAAGCTCGATACACCCGCCAACCCGTCGATGAACGCCAGCGCCAACATTGGTGGCAACTCTTTCAGTAATGGCAACGGGATCCTGGGCGTGAACCAGGGTGCCGGGGCCAACAACCAGATGGCCAACGTGACGCGCGTCAGCATCAGTGCTGCCCCGCAGAGCGTTGACGACAGCGCCCTGTCGCAACAGAACGTGGCGCTTTTACCGAGCTCAGGAGCAACTGGCACCTCACCCGGCAGTCGCCAGGTCACGACAAGTGATCAGGCCTTCACCGGCAGCCGAGGGGTGATCCAGGTGAACCAGAGTGCCGGGGTGGGGAACCGTATGGCTAACACCCTGAGCATCCGGGTCGCTGACTGACCCAAACAAGAAGCAGTGCAATTAGAAAGTACCAACACTTAACCAACTAATAAGCACGACGGAGAAACACCATGAAAACTACAATGGCTCTCAAACCACTGGTTTTCGCTCTTGCAGCAGTAATGGCAATGGCGGCTCAAGCAGGCGGCAACGATCATGGTAACAATGGTGGTCACGGTCACAACCCTCCTCCACCAAAAGGTCCAACCCTGGAAGAGCTGCTGCAAATCGGCGCAGGTGCCGGTGCCGCAGTGCTCGACGTGCAAAACAACGGCGGTAACACCGTCCTGAACCAGGGCACCCAGAACAACGCCGGCATCAGTGGCTCGCTCAACGGCGCCAACGGCAACATCGGTGCAAACAACGTGGCCGGTGACGGCAACCAACAAGACAACGCCGCTGCTCTGGCAACTGCTGACGAAAGCTTCATCTTCGGCTCTGCGGTGTCCGCTTCCAGCGCCACTCAAGTCAACAGCAACAACACCGTTGGCAACTACTCCAGCACCAACACTGCCGGCATGAACAACGTCGGCAACAGTGGCTCGGGGAACATCGGCGTGAACAACGCTGCCGGCAACTTCAACCAACAGAAAAACAACCTGGCAATCGCTGTGTCCGGTGGTCGTGTAGCGCAAGCCGCTGCTGCTGCCAACCAAAGCACTACCGGTCTGCAAGTCGGCAACAACGGCACTCAGACCTTCAAGAAAGATACCCTCACTGGCACTGTCGCCGCCGTCGGCGTATTCGGCGCCGTTGGCACAGCCACCATCAAAGATGACGATCACGGTCACGGCGGTGGCGGTTATGGCAACGACGACAAAGGTCATGGCGGCAATGGTGGTGGCAAAGATCAAAAAGCTACCTTCGAAGCTGTGGGTGCCTTCGGTCTGGCTGGTGTAACCACTCAACAAGTGCTGACTCCAGACGGCTGGAAAAACCCTGTCACCAACACTGCAGGCATGACCAACGTAGGCAACAACTGGTCGGGTAACGGTGGCTTCAACAACGCCGCCGGTGTTGGCAACCAACAAAGCAACTCGCTGTCCATCGCTGCAGGTTGCAAAGCCTGCATGTAATCGCGATCGAAACGAAAGCCCCGGAAACGGGGCTTTTCCTCAGTCCGCAAAGGCGTATCGATCATGCGTAAGACTGCCTTTATCGCCCTGCTTTGCCTGTCCGGCCTGACTCAGGCTGCCCAGATGCCCGTCGCTGCCCTGCCCGGCGGCGTACTCGTCTACAAGAACGTGCAAAGCATCCGTGAACGCAAGTTTGCCGACATCGTCGAACAAAAAACCGATTTCAGCTGCGGCGCTGCCGCACTGGCCACGGTTCTGCGCCAGGCCTATTGGCTCGACGTCGATGAGGAGCACATCATCAAAGGCATGCTGGTCAACTCTGACCAGGACCTTGTTCGTACTCAGGGTTTTTCCATGCTGGACATGAAGCGCTACATAGAAAGCATCGGCATGCGCGCCAGAGGTTACAAGATACCGCCGGAAAAGCTCGACGATGTCACCATCCCGGTGGTGGTACTGATGGAAATTCGCGGCTACAAGCATTTCGTGGTGCTGCAGCGCTCGGACAAGAATTGGGTTTACATCGGAGACCCGGTTCTCGGTCACAAACGCTACGCCCATGATGACTTTGTCAAAGGCTGGAACGGCATTGTCTTCGCCATCGTCGGCCCCGGATACGACAAAACCAATGCACTTCGCAGTCCTCCGGCACCGCTGACCGCCAAGAACAAGCTCGACTCTTTCAACCCTGTCAAAGATGCTGAATTGATGGACTTCGGGTTCATACAGAGCGACTTCTTTTAATCGCCGATTATAAAGAATGGGGCTGGATGTCCCGGGAGCAGCAGATGAAAACCTCATACTGGCTGGCCGCCGCCTGCCTGGCAGCGAGCGCGTCAGGCTATGCCAATGCAGGGTTCAAACCTATCGAAATCAATGACCAGGAGCTCTCCGAGCTACGCGGTCGTTACGTCATGCCGGGGCGGATCATCAGCTTCGGCATTGTCATGAGCAGTACCTGGCGCAACGCCAGCGGTGATCTGATTGGCGCTGCGACCTCGATGCAGATTCAGGCCGCCACGATCAAACCGGAATTTTACGTCTCGACCATCAAGCAACACGGCAACGGCAGCACCCCGACTCCGGGCACTGGCAATGTCATCGGTGGTGCGGGACTCGACAGCAGCCAGGGCGTGACCCAAAGCGTACGCGCCGCCGGCGACGGCAACACCGCCAACAACAACGTGGCAATCAACGTAAAAGAAGCCAACACCCCTCCTCCTTTGGCGCCAGCACAAGGTCAGGCCCTGATGGCCGGCCAGACGATCGGTGCCAGCAATGCCGCCGGCAGCGTCGCCGTTTCAGCCACGAGCGGTGGCGTGCAGATGGCTATTCAAGCCTCGGGGAATCAAGGCACGGCCTTGCAACAAGTCGCCCAGGGTGGCCTGCTGCAGAACACTCGCCTGCTCGGCAGTGCCAACGTGGTCAACAACATGACCCAACTCAATGTTGTGCTTAGCAATAACGGCATCAGCCCCGGCGCACTGGACTGCAACCTGACTCAACTCAGGGCACTACGCAATATCGGATATTGAACTACGCTGAGTCTCGATCATTGGGCTTAAAGGGACGGCTTTTTCATGTATCGATCAGTATCACTGCGTGCCGCTGTATGTTTGAGCACTCTTCTACCTGCAGCCATGCTGCAAGCGGCACCGGACGCCGACGTAGAAGCCCTGAAACAGGAGCTTCTGGAGCTGAAGCAACGCTACGATGTACAACAAAAAGCGCTGGCGGTGCTCGAGCAGCGGGTTCGCCAGGTCGAAGACCAACCGGCGGCGCCGCAACCCAAGCGTCTGGCCAAGTCGCCAGCCGACATGAAAGGCAATCCAAAAGTCGCTACCAGTACCGGGGCTCCTGGTGTCGGGGCGGCAGCAGCGTCGGGGGGCGCAGCCGGGGGCAGTGGCGCTTCTTACGGGCAATCACTGGCCGACGATTCGCAACCTGCCCAGAGTGTGTCCAACCTCTACGACGAAGCCAGCGGCTTCTTCGGTGGCGGTAAGTTCAGCTTCGAAACCGGTGTGACCTACTCGCGTTACGACACCCGCCAACTGATCCTCAACGGCTTTCTGGCCCTGGATTCGATCTTTCTGGGCAACATCAACCTCGACCGGATCAAGGCTGACACCTGGACGCTGGACCTGACCGGCCGCTACAACTTCGACAACCGCTGGCAGTTCGATGTGAACGTGCCAGTGGTTTACCGCGATTCGACCTACCAGTCCGGTGGCGGCAATGGCGGTGCGTCCAACGTCACCACGGAACAGGATGTTTCGCGTGATCCGACGATCGGCGACGTCAACTTCGGCATTGCATACAAGTTCCTCGACGAGTCGGTCAACACCCCGGACGCCGTGGTCACCCTGCGAGTCAAGGCGCCAACCGGCAAGGACCCGTTCGGGATCAAGCTGCGTCAGACCGACGCCAACTCCAACCTGTTCGTGCCTGACACGCTGCCCACCGGCAACGGCGTCTGGTCGATCACCCCGGGCGTCTCGCTGGTCAAGACGTTCGACCCGGCTGTGCTGTTCGGCAGCTTGTCTTACACGCACAACCTGGAAGAGTCGTTCGATGACATCAGTTCGACGGTCAACCAGAAAACCCCGGGCAAGGTCAGCATTGGCGACAGCTTCCAGATCGGCGCCGGTATTGCGTTTGCACTGAACGAAAAGATGAGTATGTCGTTCTCGATGTCTGATCTGGTGCAACGCAGAAGCAAGCTGAAACAGGACGGTGGCGACTGGCAATCGGTGGTCTCCAGCGATGCCAACGCCGGCTACTTCAACGTCGGCATGACCATTGCCGCCACGGACAACCTGACCATCGTACCCAACCTGTCGATCGGCATGACCCCAGATGCCCCGGACTTCTCCTTCAGCCTTAAATTCCCGTACTACTTCTGACGTAAAAAAGCCCCGCCGATGCGGGGCTTTCATACAAGAGATCGCCGTGTTTACAGCGCCTGCAGATTCACTGCACAAGCGCTGCGCCCACGGCGATTTTTTTTAGCGAATCTGATGTTTGTGCAACAGGCGATAAAACGTCGGCCGCGACACCCCCAGCACCTTGGCCGCCACACTCAGATTGTCGCTGTGCCGGTTCAACACGTCGCACAACGCCTGGCGTTCGGCGCGGGTCTTGTAGTCCTCTAACGTGCCCATCGGCGTGTTGATCGAGTGCTGGCTGATCAACCCCAGGTCTCGAGCTTCGATCTGCCGGCCCTCGGCCAGCACCAGCCCCCTGCGCACGCGATTGGCCAGTTCGCGAACGTTGCCCGGCCAATCGTGTTTGCCCATGGCGATCAACGCGTCTTCACTGAAGCTGCGCGGACGGCGGCCGGTTTCATGGCTGTAGAAGTGCGAAAAATGGTTGGCCAGCATCGCCAGATCACCGTGGCGCTCGCGCAACGGGGCGGTCACCACTTGCAGCACATTGAGCCGGTAATACAGGTCTTCACGAAAACGCTTTTTCTCAATGGCGGCTTCCAGGTCGACGTGGGTGGCCGCCAGGACGCGCACATCAACCGGGATCGGCTGGCTGCCGCCGACACGTTCGATGTGTTTTTCCTGAAGAAAACGCAGCAGGTTGGCCTGCAATTCCAAAGGCAGATCGCCGATCTCATCAAGAAACAAGGTGCCACCGTTGGCCGCCTCGATACGCCCGACCTTGCGCTGATGCGCACCGGTAAAAGCGCCTTTTTCGTGGCCGAACAGTTCGGACTGGATCAAGTGTTCGGGAATCGCGCCACAATTGATCGCCACAAACGGCTTGCTGTGGCGTTGGGACTGGCGATGCAGGGTGCGGGCGACCAGTTCTTTGCCGGTCCCGCTTTCACCCCGGATCAGCACGGGTGACTCGGTCGGCGCCAGTTTGCTCAGCAATTTGCGCAGCTCGCGGATCGGCTTGCTGTCGCCGAGCAGTTCGTGCTCCGGCTGATCGATGTGAATCGTCCCTTGTCCGCGCAAACGCGCCATGCCGAACGCTCGTCCAAGAGTCACCTGGACCCGTGAGACATCAAACGGCAAGGTATGGAAATCGAAAAACCATTCGCAGACGAAGTCACCGACGTTTTGCAGGCGCAGGACTTCCTGATTCAACACCGCGATCCATTCGGTGCCGCTACGGCTGATCAGTTCCTTGACCGCTTCGGGACGTTCGAGGTGAAAAGGTTGCAGTCGCAGTAATCCGACATCGCATGTCCGATCGGCGGCATTTTCCAGGGTACAACTGTCGACATCCCAGCCCACGGCGCGCAAACCGGGTAACAGGCGATGACAGTCGTCACAGGGGTCGACTACCAATAAACGTCGTAACGCTGGCGCTTCGATCATGACTGTTCCTTGGCGCCAAATTTAAGGAAATTATTGTAAAAACAGTCATTTGGCAGACCCGACTGTAACATTAGCAAGAAATTGACAGACCCTTGTATCGATTGCTTATAGATGTACAAGGTAACGAGTTATAAGACGGGAGTTTATTAGTCTGCTATCGAGTTGAATCTTTCAGCCAGCTTTCAAAAACTGTCTGATTCCTGAGCATAAGCAACAAAGTTGAAATTTCTTTGTGTCATGTGTGACCCGCCACGGGGTTGCGTGCATCAGTACAAGTAACCAGCCGCACGGTAAGCCCAACCGACGGCACATCACTTGATTGGGCACGACAGAGAGAAGACCCCATGACCGCCCCGCTCCGTATCAACGAAGCTCTTTTGATTGCCAACCACGCGTTCAAACCCTTCCAGTGCGTGGCCTGGGCCCCACAAGACGGCAACGGCGAACTGAACCTGACTGTCATCGACCGTACCAACTCGCACATTGGCCGCAAGCAGATTCCGAGCAGCACCTACTCCGACCCGGCGCAACTGGAGCAGTTGCTGCAGCAGGCACGCGCCGAATTGAGCGAAGAAGGCCATCAACTGCAATCGTGGTCGATGCCACATTGATCAGAGGGTCATGCGGATGACTTTCACGTCATCCGCCCTGTGCATCTTTAGTTATCAGTTACTTTTTATCTTCTGTACTTTTGTACAACTTCTTTTAAAGCGTCAGGCGCCATTGCTTGCGACGCTTTCATTTGGTTCCAAAAGACACTGTTCTGGCACAGTGCGACCCTCCACCTGTTAGTTATGTCAGTTGTACTTCGGCGTATTCAGCGATTGAATGTTTCGCTCATGCAGTTACCCGCCCACCGGGACTGGTCAACTTGCAAGGAGAAGCATGCATGACCACCGAGAACGCCTTCGCGCTCCCGACACCAACGACCAACGCCGGGCGACTCGACAGACAATTTGCCCACTCCGGCGTTGCTCAAGTGTATTTCGCCGGCAGCGTATCCAGCATGACCCAAGGCCTGGCCCTGGACCCGCAAGGTCGGGTATTGGTGGCCGCCAAGGTCGGCACTGCCAATGGCAGCTGTTTCGGACTGGCGCGGATGCTCGCCGACGGTTCTGCCGACCTCGGCTTCGGCGTTCAAGGCAGCGTGATCGGTGAATTCGCCCCCGGCTTCGAAGCCATGGGCGCAAAAGTACAGGTACTGGCGGACGGGCGAATCCTGCTGGCCGGCTTGCACTATGAAAATGCCCATCGCAGCTTGCCCGCCCTCGCCCTGTTCAACACTGACGGCTCACCTGACACCTCGTTTGGCGACAACGGTCGACAAGTCGTGCGCCTGCCGGGCGATCTTTCCATCGGCTCACGCGATATCTGGCTACCGCCCGGTATATCCGGTGCAGAAGCCTGCGACATTGCCGTGCAGGACGACGGGCACATTCTGCTGATCGCCAATCACCACTTCGAACTGGCCGACCATGCCGGCATGCTGATCCGCCTCACCCCTGACGGCGCGCTCGATGCAAGTTTCAACGGTCGCGGTTTCGTGATGATCCGCCATCTGCTGCTCAATACCTGGCTCAGCAGCCTCCTGCTACAGAAGGATGGACGCATCGTTGTCGCCGGCTCCATTGACTTCCCTCAGGAGGGGTTGGTGGCGCGCTATCTGCCTGACGGGCGCCTGGACGAGCGCTTTGCGGTGGATGGCTTCCTCGCCTTCAAGGCTCACGGGCAAAGCGCGATGGTCAGTCAGGTACTCGAATCGATGGAGCACCTGCACTGCTTTGGCAGCAGTCGCGATCCGATCCGCTGCATGGCGCTGAGTTTGCATCCCAACGGTCGCCCGGAATTGCGCAGCAACGCCGGCCACCCGCACTTGCTGGAAATCGGCCCCAGTGGCTGCCAATGGAGCGCTGCCCAACGCATGGCCGATGACCGAATCATCGCCGTGGGCGCAACCATTGGCGGTATCGAGGCGGATTTCATCGTGGCGCGCTATCTGCCCGACGGACAACTCGACGCACAGTTCGGCAACGGCCACGGTTGGCTACGCACACGTCTGGGACGCAGCCTGGATACCGCCAACTCATTGGCGTTGCAGGCGGACGGGCAAATCCTGGTCGGCGGCTATTCACTGGACGGCAACTACCGGGCCATGGTCGCGCGCTATCTGAATCAATAGTCCCCCAGACTTGAACTTGACCGACACTTGCGGCAACTTGCGCGCTTCTTAATACAAGGAGCAACCGATGTCCGGTTCACTGGCCCAGGCGTTCGCGCACAACTTCCTCGGGCACTCGCCCCGCTGGTACAAGGCGTGCATCGTCGGGTTCCTGATCCTCAATGCCGTGGTGCTGTTCACCGTTGGCCCGGTCGCTGCCGGCTGGCTGCTGGTGATCGAATTCATTTTCACCCTGGCGATGGCCCTCAAGTGCTATCCGTTGATGCCCGGTGGATTGTTACTGATCGAAGCCCTGCTGCTGAAGATGACCACCCCACAGGCTCTGTACGATGAGCTGGTGCACAACTTCCCGGTGATCCTGCTGCTGATGTTCATGGTCGCGGGCATCTACTTCATGAAGGATCTGCTGCTGTTTCTGTTCTCACGGCTGCTGCTGGGCGTGCGCTCCAAGGCGTTTCTGGCGCTGATGTTCTGCTTTCTCTCGGCATTTCTGTCGGCATTTCTCGATGCCCTGACCGTGACGGCGGTGATCATCAGCGCGGCTGTTGGCTTCTACTCGGTCTACCACCGTGTGGCCTCGGGCAACGACCCACGCCAGGACAGCGAATTCGGCGACGACCAGCACCTGCCGGCCCTGCACCATGACGATCTGGAACAGTTTCGTGCGTTCCTGCGCAGTCTGTTGATGCATGGCGCGGTCGGCACCGCACTCGGTGGGGTTTGCACCCTGGTGGGCGAGCCGCAGAATCTGTTGATCGGCCATGAAATGGGCTGGCACTTCGGCGAGTTCTTCCAGAAAGTCGCACCGGTATCGCTGCCAGTGCTGGTGGCAGGCCTGGTGACCTGCGTGTTGCTGGAAAAACTTCGCTGGTTTGGCTACGGCACCTTGCTGCCGGACAACGTGCGCGCCGTCCTTGCCAATTACGCCGCTGAAGACAACGCCGAACGCACTCCGCGCCAGCGCGCCGCCCTGCTGGTGCAAGGCACTGCCGCGCTGATCCTGATTGGCTGCCTGGCATTTCACGTGGCCGAAGTGGGCTTGATCGGTCTGATGGTGATCGTGTTGATCACGGCCTTCACCGGCATCACCGACGAGCATCGCCTGGGTACTGCGTTCAAGGACGCCATGCCGTTCACCGCGTTGCTGGTGGTGTTTTTTGCCGTAGTTGCGGTGATTCACGATCAACAGCTGTTTGCCCCGCTGATCCAGTGGGTGCTGGCGCTGCCGGCGGATCAACAGCCGGGCATGCTGTTCATTGCCAACGGCCTGCTCTCGGCGATCAGCGACAACGTGTTCGTTGCCACGATCTACATCACCGAGGTTAAACAGGCATTCCTGTCCGGGCACATGAGCCGCGAACACTTCGAGACCCTGGCAATCGCGATCAATACCGGCACCAACCTGCCGAGCGTGGCGACGCCCAATGGTCAGGCAGCATTCCTGTTTCTGCTGACCTCGGCGATTGCGCCGCTGGTGCGCCTGTCGTATGGGCGAATGGTGTGGATGGCGTTGCCGTACACCGTGGTGATGGGGCTGCTGGGCTGGTATGCGGTGAGCTACTGGCTGTAATTACAGCGAATAAACTGTAGGAGTGAGCCAATGGCTCTGACAACACTCGATCAAAACGGTGGGAGCGG
>NZ_NQYG01000084.1:0-20765 GCF_002878485.1 Pseudomonas sp. AD21 | reverse complement strand
CGTGGCCTTCCTGGTAGGTGTTGCCAACGGAGTCGGCGGTGAAGGCGCCGGCAGTGATCAGGCCTTGTTTTTCGCCAGTGACGGACATGTACGCTGGTGTTGCCATGGGGATGCTCTCCTTGCTTGAAAACACAAACCGACAGGCACCATTGCCTGTCCGGGTGCCTGTTCAGCTATCAAGTTCCGTGCCAGCCATCATCTAGCCATTACGGATCAAGGGTTTGGCGACGATGCCTTCGCGTTTTGGCGTTTTAAACTTCGATAAACAGAAAAAAGTGCGCAAGAAGTTGCGCAGTACTGTGCAACTTCTTGCGCACCTGGCTACAGGCCACGTTTTATAAGGGTTTGAAGGGGATTCTCGGGTGAAATCGGCGAAACAACTGCGCAACTTTTTGCGCAGTTGCGATGTTTAGATTGTCGGCCCTGACGACGCCACTTGCAGTTGACGATAAGCGTCCACCAGTTGCGGAAGATTGAACGCAAGGTTCCTGCCGCTGGGATTGGGCAACACCCACACCCGTGCGCCGCCAAAGGTCTTTGCCTGCGGCCCCCACACCACGACTTTCTGCCCCGACAACGCGGCATACGCAGCCTTGCCAAGAAACGCCACATAACGCGGCGCATACCGGTTGATCTTCTGTTCAAAGCCGAGGGCCGCCGCTGCAAACTCCTCCGCCGCCAACTGATCCGCCCGCGCCGTTGGCCGCTCGACCACCGCCGTCAACCCGCAGCCATATTGCACAAGGCTGCAATCATCCTCCGCCCGCACTTCATGCGGGGTGAACCCGACCAGGTGCAAGGTGCGCCAGAAACGATTTCCGCGCCCGGCAAAATGATGCCCCTGCGCCGCCGCGAGCAACCCCGGATTGATCCCGCAAAACACCACCGAAAGCCCCGGCGCCAGAATGTCCTCAAGCCCTTCACCCGCCATGCACGCGCTCCTCGTTCGCAAACATTTGCAACACCACCCACGGCAAACCCTAGAATGGCAATCCCATCCACAGAGCCAACAACAACGATGGACGTTATTCAGACCCTGCGCTGCTTCGTCGCCGTGGCCCAGAGCGGCAGCTTCACCGCTGCGGCCGACGTGCTCGACACCACCACGACCAACGTCTCCAAAGCCGTCTCCAGTCTCGAAGCCCGGCTGCACACGCGCCTGATCAACCGCACCACCCGCCGCCTTGCCCTGACCGAAGCCGGCGTGCGCTACTTGCAGCGCTGCGAAAAAATCCTCGATGACCTGCGCGAAGCCGACGAAGAGGCCGGCACCGCCCAGACCTTGCCGGTCGGACGCCTGAAAATCCACGCCATGGCCGCCATCGGCAACCACTACGTGATCAACGCCATCGCCCGCTACCGGGAGATTCACCCCTCAGTGACGTTCGACCTGACCTTGAGCAATCGCCTGCCCGACCTGCTCGAAGAAAGCTACGACATGTCGATCGTCCTCGCCCGCGACCTGCCCGATTCCGGCTTCGTCGCACAACGCCTGGGCACCACCTACAGCATCCTCTGCGCCGCACCTTCGTACCTGGCCAAACGCGGCCATCCCGCCACCCCCGCCGACCTCGGCGCGCACGACTGCCTGCGCATCGTCAACACGGTGATGCCCGCAGAAAACTGGGTATTCGAAGGGCCACAAGGCATGGAAACGCAGAATATCCCCGACTCGCCTTTCCACATCAACACCGCTGACGGCATGGCCACCGCGATCAGAAATGGCATGGGCATCGGCATTCAGCCGCTGGCATCGGCCGTTGAAGGATTGGCGGGAGGCACATTGGTGCGGGTACTGCCGGAGTACCGCCTGGAGGAATACAACCTGTTCGCGATCTACCCGTCACGCAAATTCGTCGACGCCAAAATCAAGACCTGGGTGGAGTTCCTGAAAACCGCCATCCCGCAACTGCTGGCGTCCGATGAAGACATGGCCAGGGCCAAAGAACTCGCCAACGCTTAATGCCGCAGACCTGGAGTGTCGACCCTCCAGCGCTTGCACCGACGTCAACCGTTGGAACAACCACTGCCCATCACCTGATATTGCACCACATGCCGCGCACCGGTCGAGTCGTCATACGTCATCTGCACCGGCACCGCACCGCACTGGTTGGCCGCGTCGGAGATCGACACCACGTGGGCGATGTCTGGTTGAGCGGCAGCATTGTAAGACTCGACTTGTGCGGTTTCGTCCGCCGCAAAGGCCTGTGCGCCGATACCGCCGAGGACTAGCAGAAGAGCGATTTTTGAAAGCTTCATGATGTTCACCGTCTTGTGGGGAACCGTGTTAGGTCACGGGTTGCAGACGATGTTAGGGATTGAAGCGCACGGCAAAAATCGGTCGGCGGGACAAACACTGTGTCCAAAATGGCGATGAATAAACCCAGCATCGTGGGTACCCAAATCGCGAGCAGGCTCGCTCCCACAGGTTTTGTGCCGGCCACAACATTCCGGAACACCGCAAAACCACTGGAGTGAGCCTGCTCGCGAAAGCGCCAGCCCAGTCAACGAAGAACCCGAGACTACCGCGCCCCACGCGCGCCCGGCCTGAAGCCATGCACCCGCGCCCACCACGCAATCGCAAACCCCACGCCCACCAGCACCACCATCGCCCACGGAAACGAGGCAACACCCCATTTGTCCAGCAGCACACCCCCCACCACCCCGCTGCCGGCAATCGCGCTGTTCCAGGCCACGACGTTCAGCGATAACGCCACATCGGCGCCGTCACCTGCCGCGTCCGCCAACGCTGTTTGCAACAACGTCGCCGAGCCGCCGAAGCTCAGTCCCCATATCGCCACACCGACGTAGATCACCTCCGGCACGCGCCCCAGCAATCCCAGCACCACGCAAACCGCCGCAAACGTTGCGAGGCTCACCAACACTGTCTTGCGCAACAGCGGCTCCACCCGTTTCGCGGTCAGCCAGATACCCGCCAGCGCTGCGATGCCAAATACCAGCAACACCAGGTCCACCCGATTCTGCAGCCCTGCCGGCGCCACGAACGGCGCGATGTAGGTGTAGAGAATGTTGTGCGCCAGCATCCAGCTGATCACCACCGCCAGCACCGGTCGAACACCCGGCGTCGTCAACACGCCGCGCAGCGACATGCGCTGGTGCGCAGGTTGCGGCGGATAATCCGGCACCTTCACCAGTACCCAAACGATCAATATCAAGGTCAGGGCCGACATGATGCCGAACGTCGTACGCCAGCCCACGAGGCCGCCCAGCCAGGTACCCAGCGGCACACCCAGCGACAGGGCAATCGGTGTACCGACCATGGCCAGCGCCAACGCCTTGCCCTGTTGATCGGCCTCGACCATACGCCGGGCATAACCAGCCAGCAGACTCCAGGCCACCCCCGCCGACACACCCGCAAAGAACCGCGCCACCAGCGTCACCCCATAGTGCGATGACAACGCCGTGATCGAATTGAACAGCAGGAAGCCCACAACGGTCAGCAGCAACACATTGCGCCGACGCCAGCCGCGCGTCGCAATGGTCATGGGAATGACCGCCAGCACCGAACCCAACGCATACGCGGTGACCATCTGGCCGGCCATCGATGGGGAAATCCCCAGGCCTTCGCTAATCAATGGCAACAGGCCCGCAGGCAATGTTTCAGTGACGATGCAGATGAACCCGGTCATCGCCAGCGCCAGCAACGCGCCGACAGGCAGGCGTTTGGGCGCAGCCGATAAAGTGATTGAAGATGTCACGGGAAGCTCCTTGAGCAGAGAAATTCAGACTTAGATACCGATCGATATAAAATACTGGCCGCAGGCACCGTTCGTTGTCAACGACTTATGTATCGACTAGTATCTAAATCATCTTTTCGAGGAGTTTTGAGATGGCGAGAATGGGCCGCCCCCGCGCTTTCGACCGTGATGACGCCGTCGATCAGGCCATGCAACTGTTCTGGCAACACGGCTACGACTCGACCTCCCTCGCCTTGTTGAAGGCGGAACTGGGTGGCGGCATTTCCGCGCCGAGCTTCTACGCCGCGTTCGGCTCAAAGGAAGCCCTGTTCGACGAATGCGTGCAGCGTTACCTGGCAACTTTCGCCCAGGTCACCGAATGCCTGTGGGATGAAACCCTGCCACCCCGCCAGGCCATCGAAACCGCCCTGCGCCAATCCGCGCGCATGCAGTGCGACGACGGCCACCCCAGGGGCTGCATGGTCACCCTCGGTGTCATGAGCGCGCCAAGCCCGGAGAATGCGCGCGTGGTCGAAGCCCTCACCCAGTCCCGCGCCCGCACGCGGGCGGGGATTGTGGCGTGTGTCGAGCGTGGGATCAGTGAGGGTCATTTACCCGAGCAAACTGCGGCCGTCGCGATGGCGACCGTGTTCGACAGTTTTCTGCAGGGGATCTCCATACTGGCGCGGGATGACACGGCGCTTGCGGTGATTGATGCGGCGATCGGTCAGGTGATGTTGACGTGGGACATTAGCGCCGCCAGCACCATGTCCGCATCTGCCACTGATTGAAAGGCTTGAGGGCGGAGTTCACTGAATGTGGCTTCGGACACATCGGCGCCGCCGGCACGGACATCACGTTGCCCCAGCCTTGCTGGTTCTGCACTGGCGCAACGCTATGGATTACATCGCAATGCCACCACACCGAATCGCCGGCCAGCACATCCGGAATCGGACTCAGCCCCGCAACCAACAGCGGATGCCATTGCGGCGACACCGGCAGCACCTTGCCCGGCGCACCCCACATAACGCGTCTTCGGGCACATCATCGAGCAGCGGCCGCAGCAGCTGATCTGGTCAAACGATCATGGCAACACCCTACACACCCAACGCCATGTTCCTCGCCAATCCCAAAATCGCCACCGAGGAATTGCTGGCGAACGCCAGTGAATCATTGGGGGCGGCGACAGTGATGTTGGGGGGGGTGGCCGCGTTGGTTGAGGGGCCGATTCGCAAGACGCTACTGGGCATTGCGCAGGTGGTGATGCTGAGGGAGTTGGCGGTGAATCAGGCGTTGGATAACGTTGTGCCGACGGCGTAGCGAACGCTCCCTCCGTGGCGCCCCATGGTGAGCGTCACGGAGGGATCTGTCAGAAACCGGCATGTGTGAATCGTCTGCTTTCAGACAGAAGCTGCCTCTCGAATGTGTTTAGAGAATCCGGGGCGATTCAGATCCTTTCAGCCCGTATTCCGAGTGAGTCGAATCATGGCCTGGAGGCTAATCCAGCCCCGCAGAACTAGCTCGTGCGTTCCTGAGTTGAATATCTGACGCGATGCTCGCTCAACATCAACGTCGCTATAGCAACCAGTACAGGTACAAAGGCAAGCGCACAGATAACGGTCCAACCGTATCGATTCAATATACCTCCCGATGCAAACGAGCCGAGCACCACGGCGCCAAAGACAATGAAATCATTGAGCGCTTGGACACTGTTTCTTTCGCTTGTTTTATGGCACCGAAGGACGAGCGCAGAGGCGCCGACAAAACCGAAATTCCAACCAATCCCCAGAAGCACCAAACATAGATAAAAGTGGTAGGACTGCATGCCGGAAAACCCGACAGCAATAGAAGCACCGGTTAACATCAACCCCATCAACACAACGCGGTTAGCCCCAAAACGACGGATTAGATTTCCAGTGAAAAAACTGGGCGCATACATTGCAATTACGTGCCACTGCAATGCCAGATTCGATGATCCCAGTGAAAGATCCTCATGCTTCATTGCTAGTGGGGCCGAAGTCATCAGGAAATTCATCAAAGTGTAAATTATGACACCACAGAGCATGGCGTTGATGAGTCCAGGCTGCCGAACAATCACCGCAAGCGGGCGACCTGGAGCACAAACAGCCGCATCAAGGCGTGGAAAATCGACACCTAGCAGCACCGCCGCCGAAACCACCGCCATTAATGCGGCTGCAACATAAGTAACGATAAACAGGTGGGGCTCCCATAGGTCCATCGTATAGGTGACAGTCTGTGGACCAAGTACACCCGCCGCTAGCCCGGCAGCCATGACGATTGAAAGTGCCCAGGGTTGCCTGTTTTCTGGAACGCATTCTGCGGCGGCGAAACGAAACGTCAGCACCACAGCAGCATAAGCGCCACCAAACAGCATCGCAGCACAGAAAATGAAGAAGGAAGACAAATAAACGCCAATCGCAGCCAACACTCCCATCAGGATGCCGCACAACGCTCCCAGCATAAATACGAGACTGCGCCCATAGCGCTGCGCAATGGCGCCGGCAGGTAGCGTGCAGCTCGCCATACCCACGACAAAAATGGAGATAGGCAGCGTCGCCAATGCTTTATCCGGTGCAAGCATGTCCCCCACAATAGCGCCGGTTGCATAGACGATGACTGAGTTACCACCCCCCAATGCCTGGGCGGTTGCCAGTCGAAAAATGTTGCTGTTTCCAGATATGGCTGACACGACCTCTCTCCCTTGAATGATTTGTCCCTGAATGCAGGTGCAGCGTGCCGATTATCAATGAAAATTAACGGCCGCGCGCCCCTTACGATATTCAAGCGCCGGTACCGGCGCGGGTCCTCGACAAGGGCCTCCCGGCAGCGAGTTTGCTAGCCCTCATATGGTGGCCAAAACCGCTGTATCACTAAGAGAAAGTCTTAGGTCGCAGCGGGCTGCCCATCGCAAGGTGTGTCTACCAGACGCTTACCACCCATCGACCAGCGACTGAATTTCCGGTCACAAATCTGTCACCCCCAACCTGCTAACCTCCCGTCCGCCTCCTCCCCCACTTAACCAAGAGCCCCAACAAAAGGTGCCCCCCAAGGTGTCCCCAACCCCACCCCGCCAAAAAATCATCCTCCGCTCCGAAAACCTCCACTCCGAAGACTTCGGCGCCCTCTTCTCCCGTCTCTTCGGCAACCGCTACGCCGACACCCCGCCGCCACCGCCCAACATCATCATCGGCGGCGTCTACGGGCGGCACGACGGCGTCAGTTTCCGTCGCATGCATTACCACGGTGATTTCACCGTCACCTTCCCTGACCCGCAGGACGAGATCACTTTCGTGATTCCCACAGCCGGCAAGATTGTGTTCAACCACCGCACCGAGTCCGTTGGCATGGCCCAGGTGGGGTTGGCGATCGACAAGGCGGATATTCGCTCGATGCGGTTTCTCGACGATCATGCGCATCACGGAATTTCGGTTAATCGTGGGCATCTGACTGAGCGGTTGTCGGCGTTGTTGGGGCGGCCGATTGTGCAGAAGATTGTGTTTGAGCCGGTGGTGGATCTGCACACGGCGGCGTTTCAGGGGATCAAGGCGTTGATTGATCTGGCGACGGGGACGGAGTTTGATCTGTTGCTCAATAGCGGCACGCTGATGCCGTCGCGGTTGCGCGAGATGTTGATTGATGCGGTGCTGGAGGCGTGGCCGCACAATTTTACCGAGGCGTTGCGCCAGCCCGCGCCGAGGGTGGCGCCGCGGCATGTGAAGTTGGCGGTGGAGTTTATTCGGGCGCATCCGGAACAACTGGTGAGCGGTGTCGAGTTGGCGCGGTTGAGCAATGTCAGTCAGCGAGCGTTGCAGGAGGGGTTTCGGCGGTTTGTCGGGACGTCGATTGTGGCGTATCAGCGTCAGGTGCGGCTGGAGCGGGCTTTCGAAGCGCTGGGGCAGCGGCATTCGGCGTCGGTGACGGAGGTGGCGCTGCGTTTTGGCTTCAGTAATGTCGGGCGGTTTTGTCAGTATTTTCAGCAGGCGTATGGGGTGAGCCCGGCGGAGCTGAGGGGGCGGGGTTAATAGGCTCATATGCTGGGCAGCCATTTGAGCTCGCGAACGCGGAGGATCAGTTGATGGTGATGTTGGCTGACATGGCGTCTTCGCGAGCAAGCCCGCTCCCACAGGGTTTTGGTGGTGTTTTGTGAATGGTGGTCATCCTTGACCTTGCGCTGTTATCCCTTTTTTAGAACGCGTAACTGGCCTTCAGGCTGCCGCTGAAGCCGTGGCTGTCACCACCGCCGCTGGCGCCGACTTCCGCGCCGACGCTGACGGCGCCGAGGCTGGCCATCAGGTTGACGCCACCGCTGAACCGGTCGCGGTTGTCGAAGGCGGCGCGTTGTTCGATGTCGAGGCCCAGCAGGTGGCCCTGGCTGTTGACGTCGTTGTTGCCCAGCGAGCGTTCGTAGCCGACCTGCACGCCCGGCACCAGTTGCCAGTCGCCCATCGCCACCGGGGCGAACGCCACGTTGAGGTTGGCGACGGCGCTGCGGCGGGTGGCGGTGTTGTCGTCGATGTCGAGTGACAGTTCGCTGCCCTTCTCTTTGAAACCTTTGAGGTCGAGGTGGCTGACGCGCAAGCCGAGGCTTGGCTCGAGGATCATGCCGTTGACTGGTGCTCGGTAACCCAGCGCCAGCGTGGCGCCGGTGAGGCTGCCGTGGGTATCGCCCTTGGCCGTGCCGAGGCCGCCGCCGAGCTCGCGCTTGCTGTCGTAGTCGACGTAGCCAGCACTGGCGTTGGCGTCGACGAACAGCCCGCGCTCCAGGCTGGTGAAGCCGTAGCGGGCACCGAGATTGAAGAAGGTGAAGTCGGTATCAGCCTCGCCTCCCGCGCCGCCGACGGTGCCTTTGCTGTAGCCGAAACCGCCGCGCGCGCTGAGTTGTTCGGAGAAGCGCTGGGTGATGCCAACCATCAGGCCCTGGCTGTGTTCGTTGCTGCTTTCGGCGTGGGACGAGCCATCGGTGCCGAGGTAGCCGGCGAGCGCGGCGGTCCACAAGCGGTATTGGCCGACTTTCAGGTCGGAGCCGCTGGCGTAAGGCGCGGCGGCTTGTTCGATCATTGCGTTCTGGCGCAGCAAGTAGCTGGCGGCGTCAGCGTGGACCTGACCGCCGACCTGGGTATCGACACCGCCGAGGGAGCCGGCGTCGATAGCTGATTGCAGGTAGTAGTTGTAGGCGCTGTAGGTGCCGGACAGGCTGGTGTTCTGCAACTCGCGGAGCAATTCGGCACCGGCGGCCGCGTTGCCGATCAACCCGGCCTGACCCGGCAGACTGTTGTACTCGACCAGTTTGCCGCGCAGCACGTAGAGGGTTTCTTGCGACAGGCCGAGGCCTTGTTTGAGGTAGTTGTCCATGCTGCCGTATTCGGCAGTGACTTCATCGAGGCCGGCCTGCAAGTAGCTGGCCTGCACGCCGAGCAACGGCCCATAGATCGACGCCATGCTCGGCGGCATGGCTTTGAGGGTCGCGGCGACGCGGGCGGCGGTGTAGTCGTTGGTCGCGAGGTAGTTGGCCATGATGGTCGCGTTGTCGACCCCGGCGATGCTTTGCAACACGGCAGCGGTCCAGCCGGTGCGGTCCTTGCCGGCGGTGCAGTGGAACAGTTGCGCGCCGTCGGTGGTGGCCAGTTCGTTGAACAGCTTGCCGAACTGACCGCGCATCCCTGCGTCGCTGACGAAGGCGCGGTTGGTCTGTTCCATCATGGCGATGGCGTCGGCGGCGCTTTTGAACGACACGGTGGTGATGTTCGCGCCCGAAGTGGTGCTGCCGATGATGTCGATGTTCTGGTAGGCCGCACCGGTCAGCAGGGTGTCCGGCGTGCCGGCGATTTCGCTCGGGGTACGCAGGTCGTAGACAGCTTTGATGCCGAGGCTGTTGAGGGTCGCCAGATCCGCTGCCGACGGCGTGAGTGCGTTGGAGCGGTAGAACACGCCGCCGCGCATTGTGCCGTCGTGGGCCGTGGAGTACGCGGTGGTGAGGCCGGCGACATCACGGAAGTTGTCGATGCTTTTCAGCCGCGGCGCGTCGAGCGCCACAGGCTCGGCAGCGTGGGCTGCGGCGATGGACAGGCTCAGAACAGACAGCGAACACACAAGACGTTGAAACACAGTGCAGCCTCATTGGAATTAGCGTTGGGCTGGCTACTATCTGCAATCAAGTGATACCGAATATGACAGAACGACTGCGCAAGGAAATGGCTGCGCGATTGGGCCGTGGGCTGCGCTTTTTGTCCGTGTGGGTCGGTGAAAATCAGCTGCAGACTGCGTTGAAAACGGAATGGGTGAGAACCACAGATCCCAGTGCAGGCTCACTCCCACAGGGTTCGGTGGTGAACGTGGGGTTCTCGGTTGAAGGGGATTCCGTCCATAATCCCTCCCCCAAATGGACTGACACAGGACGTGTGAAATGGACACCACTCAATGGCTCGAGTTGTTCGAACGGGCTTTTCGCGGCATGGAGAAGAACCTTGAGCAAGTGTTGCAACTCAACAGTTGCCGCGAGCATTGGATTCAAGCCGAAATCAGCCTTCGTGCCTGGTTCGAGGATGAGGTCGAGATCTGGACAGACCTGCCGATAGGCGATCGACGCAAAGCCGATCTGTACTCATTGGATGACACTGGCGCAACAAGGATGGTCGCCGAAATCAAGTGCCTGGGCGATGTCTCGCAGGCCAAGTGTCTGGAAGGCGATTGGTCGGTGCGGGCCGATGTCGACCGGTTGCGCTCCTTCGAATGCCCCCCCCGCCTGTTCGTCCTGGTCATCGCCAAAGGCGAGCGCGAAACCAATACCGGACGCCGTCTTCGCGAAGATGAGTGGGTCGATGGCCGGACATGCGTACCTGTGGATCTGCAATTTGCACTGGTTCGGATGTGGGCTTTGTAAGTCAGGATCGCAATTCACTGTGCACGCGACATGGGCCGCGGCGAACAAGGAGTGCCAATGCTAATTGTGTTCAGCGGCCTGCCAGGAACCGGCAAGACCACCATCGCCAAGTCACTCGCGACCCGACTGGACGCGACCTATCTGCGTATCGACACGATCGAACAGGCCATCCGCAACGCCGGGGTTCTGGCTGACGAGGTTGGCAGCAGCGGTTACAGGGTCGCCAACGAACTGGCCATGAACAACCTGCGTCCCGGCCACAGTGTTGTGGTTGATGGCGTGAATCCCGTCGCTGAAAGCCGGCAAGCGTGGATCGACATTGCGACTCGCTCGGGCGCGCCGTTGCTCAACATCGAAGTGATTTGCTCAGACCCGCGTGAGCATCGTCGTCGGGTGGAACATCGGCAATCAGACATAGCGGGCCTGACGCCGCCGACCTGGTCCTCTGTGGTGAATCACGAATATGAAGCCTGGACGCAGCCGATCCTTTGCCTCGACACAGCGACTCTCGCCGTGGATCAGGCGGTGGAGATCGTCGTGCGCCAACTGACTGATCCACGCCCAACAGTTTTGCGCTGATGCGGGTAAAGCACCGACTTTGCTGATGGCGTGCTCAAGTCGGGTCAAATGGTGGACCCGACTTGAGCGCTTGCTCGGTGAGGAGCAAGACGATCTCCACAGTGCAATTGGGTGCGGCGAACTACTTCGAAGGATCAAGGACCAACCGGCCATGACCACGGCGGCTCAGGCTTTTCTCCACCGCACGTTGCGCCTCGCTCAGCGGGAACACTTCGACATCAACCGTGAGGTGGCCACGATCGAACAGCTCGGCAATCAGCGCCAGTTGCGCACCGTCAGAGCGGGTGGCGAAGTTGATCGGGGTCACGCCGTAATCGTTGGCCAGGGTCATGCTCGGCGCACTGACCGGCGAGATCAGCAGACCATCGCGTTTCAACACGCGGAACGAACGGTTCTGCGTGTCGCCACCGACCAGATCGAGCACTACGTCCACGTCGGACACCCGTTCCTCGAACGCCTGGGTGGTGTAATCGATCACGACATCAGCACCGAGTTGCTTCAGATACGCATGGTTGCTGGCCGACGCGGTAGCGATGACTTCGGCGCCCAGGTACTTGGCGATCTGCACCGCCATGCTGCCCACGCCCCCGGCGGCAGCGTGGATCAGCACTTTCTGCCGACGCTGGAGGCCAGCGTGCTCGGTCAACGCTTGCCACGCGGTGAGCGCGGTGGCAGCAACGGCGCCAGCCTGCAAGGCGCTGAGCGACTGCGGTTTCAGCGCCAGTTTGGCCACCGGGGCCACGGCTTTGCTGGCGTAACCACCGACGATGCTGATGAAGCCGAACACGTCATCGCCGAGCTTGAATTCGGTCACGTCGGGGCCGGTGGCGATCACCTTGCCGGACACTTCAACGCCCGGGGTGAATGGCAGTGGCAGCGGGATGAACGCTTTCATCGCGCCGGACAACACCTTCCAGTCGATCGGGTTGACCCCTGCCCCGGCGACTTCGATCAACACTTCACCGGCGCCGGCCACAGGGTCGGCGACTTCTTCCAGTTGCAGCACTTCGGGATTGCCGTATTCGTACACGCGGATGGCTTTCATGGGGGACCTCGATCGATTGGGGTGGATAGCGCGGTATCAGTGACGACGAGCGTCAAGGCTGAAACGACCGGCGCCGAACGCGACCACTTGCAACAGGCCACCGGCCATGGCGATGTTCTTGAAGAAGTGGATGAACTGGTTCTGATCGCCCAGTGCGTTGTGGAACGCCAGCGCGGTAACCACGCTGAACACGGCCAGCACAGCGGCGACGGTGCGGGTGCGGTAACCGGCGATCAGTGCCAGGCCGCCACCGATTTCAACGATGATTGCCAGGGCCAACGCCACTTGTGGCAACGGCAGCCCGACAGAGTTGATGTAGCCGATCATCATCGCCGGGGCCGCCAGTTTGGAGAAACCGGAGAGGATGAAGATGGCGCTGAGCAGGATGCGGCCGACCAACGAGGCCGAGGCCTGGGTGACGTCGTTGCGGGATTGTTCAGTAGTGGCTTGAGCGATGTTTGCGGTAGTGGTCATGGCGGTATTTCCTTCGAATTTGGGGCGATCCGAGATGAATCGTCCGAGTGAGGAAATGGTGCGCCCGGCCAGCTAACCTGAATAGCCGACTAATTTCGATCATTACGTTCTATAAAATAGACAAGCTGATAGTCCTCAGCGACGATAGCGCTACGCTGGACATGACGAGGAAACAGCCATGATTTCTGACCCGGGCACGCCGACGCTGGATCAACTGCGGGTGTTTTTAACGGTGGTGGAACTGGGCAGCTCCGCCGCTGCGGCGAGGAAGCTGCACCGCGCGACTTCGGTGATCAGCTATTCGATTGCCAACCTCGAATTGCAGCTGGGGGTGACGCTGTTCGATCGTCAGACCACGCGCAAACCGCAACTCACCGAAGCCGGCCGCACGGTACTGGCCGAGGCTCGGACCATCGCCAACGGCGTGCATGGCTTGCGCGCCAGGGTCAAAGGCCTGTTGCAGGGACTGGAAGCTGAAGTGCATGTGGTGCTCGACGTGATGCTGCCGCCGCAGCGGGTGGTGGATGCCTTGAAGTCGTTTCGCGAGGCATTTCCCACGGTCGCCCTGCACTTGCACATGGAGGCCCTGGGGGCAGTGACTGAGCGGGTGATCAATCGCGGCGCGATCATTGGCGTCAGCGGGCCGATGAACGAAGGCATCGAGGCGATTGAAAGAATCGGCGCCGGCACTGTCGAGCTGATTCCGGTGGCAGCGCCGCATCATCCATTGGCGGCCAGCGAAGCGAATGTCCCCGGCGCCGGGCGCGAGTTCACGCAACTGGTGTTGTCCGACCGTTCGCAACTGACCAAGGACCGCGACTTCGCCGTCCTCAGCAACCGCACCTGGCGTCTGGCGGATCTGGGTGCCAAACACATGTTGCTGCGCGAAGGGATTGGCTGGGGGAACATGCCGTTGCCGATGGTCGAGGAGGATTTGCAGTCTGGTCGGTTGGTGCGCTTGAACCTGCCGGAATACCAGAGCGGGATTTACCCGTTCGACGTCATCTACCGCACCGACCTGCCACCAGGGCCGGCGGCGCGGTGGTTGATCGAGCGGTTTGTGCAGCAGAGCGTACGGGGGAATGAGTAAGTGCATTTTCTGCAGGTCTCACAACCTTGGGGCCTGCCCGCAATCATTGTAGGAGCTAGCCTGCTGGCGATTGCGGTCTGTCAGCCAAAGAGATGGTGACTGATATAGCCCCATCGCGAGCGGTCTCACTCCTACAGGGTTACTGCGCTGGATTCAGGATTGGCGGCGGCCAGAGATCCAGGTGTACGCATTGGGGCGCTTCCTTGTATCGATTGCTGGATAATGCCCAACGACTGTCAGTCAGGTAATTGAAGCGCCTGACTCAATGAGGAACCCAGATGACCGTAATCACTGCACGCCAATGCTCGTCCTGGCTCCTGCTCAGCCTGCTCGCCGCCGCCCTGGCGCTGACAGCGGGCTGTTCAAGCAAACGCTACGCCACCAACGGCTCCAACTGCTACGCCAAAGCCGTGCCCACCTCCGGCGAAGGCGGTTTGGCCTGGGGCGATACCTTGAGCATGGCGCGCAAGAAATCGATGAATAACTGCATGCGTTACGCGAGCCGATCCGGAGGTACACCGAACACTTGCCAGGTGGTGCAGGCGCAGTGCAAGCGCTGATAGCGCCGATGATGTTGGCTGATACGGCCCTTTCTCTGGCAAGCCAGCTCCCACAGGGTTATTGGGTGGACTCAGGATGGGCGGCTGCCGCAGATTCTATGTGGGAGCTAGCCTGCTGGCGATTGCGGTGTGCAAGCCAAAGTAACGGCGCCTGACACGAGCACACTAGGCTCCGCGCTTGAGCACCGCTGTCGAAACCCGTGGCTGGATCGACTTTTCGATCAACGCAACGACATCCTTCGCGCCATAGCAACGGAACAGAATGCTCCCGGCATCCGTATCCAGGCAGACGATTTTAGTGATGAAGCCGCCTTCGAGAGTGACCTTGCGGATCATCCCCAGCGGCACTCTGATGTCCAGTGTGCCGTCCTGAACCAAGCGGTTCATGGCGTTGGCGTTCAAGTACACTGCGGCATTCGTGAGGGTCATTTTGCCACCGACCCACAGCCCGCCGTAAACCTCTTGGAAACCCTCCAGCACGCTAGCCAATGCGCCAACATTGCCACTGCCGGCAGCATCGTAAAAATCGCCTGCACCTTCGTAATCCACCTCGACGTCAGCCACCAGAAAGTTGACCAGCTTCGACTTCACTACCTTCTCGTCCATCCCTGGTTCTCCATGATCCATTAGCGGCAAAACAAAATCTGGTGAGGGGACAGATCCCCTCCCCACGCGGCTCGCTATCAGCGATTCGACCCTGCCGCATTGGCCCGTGCCGTATGCAGTTTCTTATAGCTGTCAATCAGACGCAGATGACGGTCCAGCCCTTCGAGCTTCATGCTGGTCGGCGTCAACCCGTAGAAACGCACGCTGCCGTTGACCGAACCGATCGCCGCGTCCATACGCTCGTCGCCGAACATGCGGCGGAAACTGGCTTCGTAATCGGCCAGTTCCAGATCCTCGTCCAGTTCCATTTCCAGGCATACGTTCACGGCCTGATAGAACAAACCGCGCTCTACAGTGTTGTCGTTGTATTGCAGGAAAGCTTCGACCAGGTCTTTGGCCGGCTCATATTTCTGCAGGGCGAGACAGATCAACAGGCGCAGTTCCAGAATCGTCAGCTTGCCCCACGGCGTGTTGTCGTCGAACTCGATGCCGATCAGCGTGGTGATGTCGGTGTAATCGTCCAGCTCACTGTTTTCCAGCCCCTGTGCCAGATTGCGCAGGCCAACCTTGCTCAGACTGTGCAGGTTGAGAATGTCGGCGCGGAACTGCAGGGCCTTGTTGGTGTTGTCCCAGATCAGGTCGTCCACCGGATAGATTTCCGAGTAGTCCGGCACCAGGATCCGGCAAGCGTTGGCACCGAGGTCGTCGTAGACCGCCATGTACGCTTCTTTGCCCATGCCTTCGAGGATGCCAAACAGAGTCGCGGCTTCTTCGGCATTGGAGTTTTCGCCCTGCCCGGAGAAGTCCCACTCGACGAATTCGAAATCGGCCTTGGCACTGAAAAAACGCCACGACACCACACCGCTGGAGTCAATGAAGTGCTCGACGAAGTTGTTCGGCTCTGTCACTGCCTGACCAGAGAAGGTCGGCTGCGGCAAGTCGTTCAAACCTTCGAAACTGCGGCCCTGCAGCAACTCGGTCAGGCTGCGTTCCAACGCCACTTCCAGGCTTGGGTGCGCGCCGAACGAGGCGAACACCCCGCCGGTACGCGGGTTCATCAGGGTCACGCACATCACCGGGAATTCACCGCCCAGCGATGCATCCTTGACCAGCACCGGGAAGCCCTGGTCTTCAAGGCCTTTGATTCCGGCGAGAATGCTCGGGTACTTTTCCAGCACTTCCTGCGGTACGTCTGGCAAGGCCATTTCGCCCTCGAGGATTTCGCGTTTGACCGCGCGCTCGAAAATCTCCGACAGGCACTGCACCTGCGCTTCGGCCAGGGTGTTGCCGGCGCTCATGCCGTTGCTCAGGAACAGGTTTTCGATCAGGTTGGACGGGAAATACACCACCTCGCCATCCGACTGGCGCACGAACGGCAGCGAGCAGATGCCGCGCTGGGTGTTGCCGGAGTTGGTGTCGTACAGGTGCGAGCCTTTGAGCTCGCCGTCGCGGTTGTAAATGTCCAGGCAGTATTCGTCGAGAATCTCTGGCGGCAATTCGTCTTTCGGGCCGGGTTTGAACCAGCGCTCGTTCGGGTAATGCACGAACTCTGCGGTGGCGATGTCCTCGCCCCAGAACTGGTCGTTGTAGAAGAAGTTGCAGTTCAGGCGCTCGATGAACTCGCCCAGTGCCGAGGCCAGTGCGCCCTCTTTCGTCGCGCCCTTGCCGTTGGTGAAGCACATCGGCGAGTGCGCGTCGCGGATGTGCAGCGACCACACGTTGGGCACGATATTGCGCCACGAGGCGATTTCGATCTTCATGCCCAGGTCGGCGAGAATCCCCGACATGTTGGCGATGGTCTGCTCCAGCGGCAGATCTTTACCGGCAATGTAGGTGCCCGCCTCCGACGTCGAATGCGGCATCAGCAGCGCTTGCGCATCGGCGTCGAGGTTCTCGACTTCCTCGATCACAAACTCGGGGCCGGTCTGCACGACCTTCTTCACCGTGCAGCGATCGATCGAACGCAGGATGCCCAGACGATCCTTTTCGGAGATATCCGCCGGCAATTCGACCTGGATCTTGAAGATCTGGTTGTAGCGGTTTTCCGGGTCGACGATGTTGTTCTGCGACAGACGAATATTGTCGGTCGGGATGCTGCGCGTTTCGCAATACAGCTTCACGAAGTAAGCCGCGCACAAGGCCGACGACGCCAGGAAGTAGTCGAACGGCCCCGGTGCCGAGCCATCGCCCTTGTAGCGAATGGGCTGATCGGCGATCACCGTGAAGTCGTCGAACTTGGCTTCAAGTCGAAGGTTGTCGAGAAAGTTGACCTTGATTTCCATGCGGGTTTACCAGAGAGCAAAAACAATTAGCGGCCATTATCCGGGTTTTCAGCCCGACGTCTTGTGCTTTTGCGTAATGGCGTGCCAAGCGGACCGCCGCGTCGCGTCGTGCGTCTGCGCAGTCGGACGACAAAAATGCCATTAGCAGTGAATTATTTCGTGTCTTCTTGTATCTGACGCAAAGAGCCCATGCCAGCAAAACAATGGCATTGAATCCGTTCAGCTATGAGTAACCCGCATGAAATCAAGGAAAAACAGCGTCAATCCGATCGGATTGAAAGACATCACCATTGTCGACGACGCCAAGATGCGCAAGGCGATCACCGCCGCCGCACTGGGCAATGCCATGGAATGGTTCGACTTCGGGGTCTACGGTTTTGTCGCCTATGCACTGGGCAAGATCTTCTTTCCTGGTGCCGATCCTGGCGTACAGATGATTGCAGCGTTGGCGACCTTCTCGGTGCCGTTTCTGATCCGGCCATTGGGCGGCCTGTTCTTCGGTGCGCTGGGCGACAAGTACGGGCGGCAGAAAGTCCTCGCCGCGACCATTGTGATCATGTCGCTGAGCACCTTCGCCATCGGCCTGATTCCATCCTATGAGTCGATCGGTATCTGGGCGCCGATCCTGTTGCTGCTGGCGAAAATGGCCCAGGGTTTCTCGGTTGGCGGTGAGTACACCGGCGCGTCGATTTTCGTCGCAGAATACGCTCCCGATCGCAAACGCGGCTTCCTCGGCAGTTGGCTGGACTTCGGCTCGATTGCCGGTTTCGTCCTCGGTGCCGGGGTGGTGGTGCTGATTTCGACAATCATCGGCGAAGAGAAATTCCTCGAATGGGGCTGGCGCCTGCCGTTCTTCCTCGCCCTGCCGCTGGGTATGATCGGCCTGTATTTGCGTCACGCGCTGGAAGAGACCCCGGCGTTTCAGCAGCACGTCGAAAAACTCGAAGAAGGTGATCGCGAAGGTCTGGCCGGCGGCCCGAAAATCTCGTTCAAGGAAGTCGCGACCAAACACTGGCGCAGCCTGATGACCTGCATCGGTGTGGTGGCGGTGACCAACGTCACCTATTACATGCTGCTGACTTACATGCCCAGCTACCTGTCGCACAACCTGCACTACAGCGAAAACCGTGGCGTGTTGATCATCATCGCGATCATGGTCGGAATGCTGTTCGTGCAACCGGCAATTGGTTTTATCAGCGACAAGATCGGTCGCAAACCCTTTATCGTTGTCGGCAGCATCGGCCTGTTCCTTCTGGCAATTCCGGCGTTCATGCTGATCAACAGCGGCAAGATCGGCCTGATCTTCTCCGGCCTGCTGATCCTCGCGGTGTTGCTCAACTTCTTCATCGGCGTGATGGCCTCGACCCTGCCGGCAATGTTCCCCACGCACATCCGCTACAGCGCACTGGCCGCTGCCTTCAACGTCTCGGTGCTGATCGCCGGCCTGACGCCGACCGCTGTGGCCTGGCTGGTGGAAAGTACCGACAACCTGTACATGCCGGCCTACTATCTGATGGTGATTGCCGTGGTTGGCCTGATCACCGGCGTGACCATGAAAGAGACTGCCAACAAGCCGTTGCGTGGTGCCGCACCGGCTGCATCGGACCTTGAGGAAGCCAAGGAACTGCTCAAGGAACACCACGACAACATCGAACAGAAAATCGAAGATATCGACGCGGAAATCGCCGAACTGGAAGCCAGGCGCAAGGAGTTGGTGCAGCAGCATCCACGCATTAACTGACGTCATAACGTGGCCGCTCGAAGCGAATTGGAGTGGCCACCTTCGCTCGGTGTGAAACTAAATCCTCAGCCGACATGCCGCTGAGTTAGCTGAGGTTGAGTCATTTCGCCGAACCTCGATTACTGAAGAAGCCAGCGTGATCAATCACTCCAATCGTCGCAACAATCTCTCGCTGGACAGCCTCAACTTCTTCCTGGCCGATGTGCGCGACGGGCTCGGCCCCTATCTCGCCATTTACCTGTTGGCGGTGCATCACTGGGAACCGGCCAGCATCGGGCTGGTGATGACCCTCGCCGGTGTAGCCGCCCTCCTCACTCAGACACCCGCCGGCGCACTCGTCGACAACACCCGCAGCAAACGGGCAGTCATCGCGATTGCCGCGTTGTTGGTGACCGGCAGTTGTGTAGTGCTGCCCTTCATCACGTCATTCAGCCTCGTAGCGATTACTCAAGCCTTGAGTGCCGCCGCAGCGTCGGTGTTCGCCCCGGCCATCTCGGCAATCACCCTGGGGATCACCGGTCCTCGAGCATTCACCTGGCGCACCGGGCGCAATGAAACGTTCAACCACGCCGGCAACGCTTGCGCAGCGCTGCTGGCGGGGAGCTTTGCCTACCTCTTCGGCCCGGTGGCGGTGTTCTACCTGATGGCGGTCATGGCCTTGTGCACTGTAATTGCCGTCAGCTTCATCGACGCCAATGCCATCGACCACGATCTCGCCCGTGGCCTGGACACGAGTGACGCCACACACGGCAAAGCACCTTCAGGGTTATCGGTGTTGCTGACCAACAAGGCGCTGCTGATGTTCGCCATCTGCTGTGCCCTGTTCCACTTGGCCAACGCGGCGATGTTGCCACTGGTGAGCCAGAAACTGGCGCAAGTGAACTTGCAGATGGCCACGCCGCTGACCTCGGCCTGCATCGTCGCTGCGCAATTGGTCATGGTGCCAGTAGTGATGCTGGTCGGGGCCAAGGCCGATGTGTGGGGGCGCAAACCGTTGCTGCTTGCAGGTTTTCTGATCCTGCCGTTACGCGGTGTGCTGTACACGCTGTCTGACGACCCTTACTGGCTGGTCGCAGTGCAACTGCTCGATGGCGTCGGCGCCGGGATCTTTGGTGCGCTGTTCCCAGTGGTGGTGAAAGACCTGACCCTGGGCACCGGACACTTCAACATCAGCCTCGGCGCTCTCTCGACGGTGTTCGGCCTGGGCGCGGCGTTGAGCAGCGGCGTGGCGGGATTTGTGGTGCAAGAGGCAGGTTATAGCGCGGCGTTTCTGACCCTGGCGGTGATTGCGGGGGTGGCGTTTGTGCTGCTATTGGTGTCGGTACCGGAGACGTTAACGCATCGACGCAGTGCGGTTATCGCTACGACGTAAAAGGCTGCCTGATGGACACCGAAGAAACCCATCACCCCAAACGGACTTCTTCGTGATCAGCTGTGCCGGTTAGCGGCTGACTTTGCTGCCGGGCAGTCGGCACATTCTCGCGCTGTGGGCTGCGCAGATAGCCGCTCAATACCTTGTGGGCACCGGTGGTTTTTTCGGCGCACTGCGCATGCCTGCCGGGATATTGATCTTTGCGTTTCTGGCTGGTTGTCGTGGTCATGGTCGTGTCGGTGCTGCACTTTGATGTGGGGACCGGGCTGATCCTGCTGCTTTACCTGATGTGGCTATCAGTGGCGACCACGCTGAATTTTTCGATCTGCGCAACAACCGTAAACAGGGGGAAAGAGCCCCCCTCGCAGAGCCTTGCGCGGAAAGCAAACCACTTTCCTGCGGGCAAAACAAAACCCC